>JAGKWN010000050.1 GCA_021151805.1 Cytophagaceae bacterium
ACTATATCAGTAAATAATCATGTAATATAACATTGGAAAGATAGCGTTCATTACTAAAAAACGTTGCATCCTTTTCGGTTGAAAATAAAATTTAACCTCAAAGGACGCAACAAACAATAATTACAATCTAATCTATATTTTAATCAAACCCGCCGGACACAGCGATCTTCTGCCCTGTGATCCATGCTGCATCGTCCGATGCTAAAAACACAGCCAGCATTGAAATATCTTCCGGCTTACCGATTCTTCCCAGCGGCGTTTGAGCGGCAATGTATTCTTCCATTGGCGTTCCTGCAACCGGATTACCTTCTGTTTGTGTAGGGCCTGGTAAAATTGCATTCACTCTGATCTTCTTTGCGCCAAGCTCTTTAGACAAAGCCCGTGTGATTCCGTTAACCGCGCTTTTGGTTGCAGTATACACCATCGCCATTGGAGTTGCTTTCACGCTGGCCACAGAGCTGATATTAATAATACTGCCGCCGTTCTCATTGAAATATTTCAATGCTTCCTGAATAGTCAGAATGGTACCGAGAACATTACTGTTAAACTGACGATGAAATTCTTCTGCTGTAACAGCTTCCAGTGGTTCGAATTTATAGACCCCTGCATTATTCACCAGCGTATCAATCTTACCAAACTGTTTCGTTGCTTCTTCAAACAATCGTTGAACGTCTGCCGCCTGGGTAACATCTGCCTGAATGGCAATTGCCACTCCTCCGTTTTCTGTAATCGCTTTCACAACGTCTTCTGCACCTTTTCTATCTGAAGCATAATTAACCACCACTTTTGTACCATGCTGAGCAAGCGCTTTTGCAATAGCAGCCCCTATACCTTTGGATGCACCTGTAACGACGGCTGTTTTACCTACTGATTTATACATAATCTGATTTTGTTGTTGAGAACCAAAACTAGATGCTAATAAATTAAAAAAGTTTGCCATATGGCAAAAAATCATTTCTTCGCCCGGACCCGGCTTAAGGTATATTGTGTGATCCCTAAAAATAAAGCAATCTGGCTCTGAGGAACACGCTGCACAACAGTTGACTGTCGCTGCACTAATTTATTGTATTTTGTACGGGCATCATCTACCAGCATTTCGCTTTTAAATTTATATTTCTCAAGCAATGCTTTTTCTTTTATTTGGTTTATAATTTTAGAAAATGCAGGTACTGACTTTTCCAGAAAATCAAAATCTTTTTTTGCCATGGTTATGACAGTACATTTAGTCAATGCTTCAATTGTTTCTTCACCCGGAATTTGTTTGGAGAAACTATCCAGATCAACTACAAAATGTCCTTCATTCGTAAAGTAAAGAATGTAATCATTGCCCTGTTCATTGGTACGAACAACTTTAAATACACCATCTACCACGAAACCCATTTTACGGCATACTTCGCCCTGTCTGCAATACATCTCTCCTTTTCTCAATGTTTCCAGGAAAGTATGCTCCGTGATCAATGCTTTATCCGCATCGCTAAGGGGTAAAATGGAATCGAATAACTTTATCAGAGCATTCATTTAATTTCAACTATTCACTCAATTTAAATTCCGGATTATAAATAAGGCCTATAATATTCCCCCATGGATCTTTAACGGTTGCTGTTACAATCTCACCACCTACATTGTATGGTTTTTCATTTTCTGTTGCGCCAGCTTTAATAAAATCTTTATAAGCAGCTTCTATATTTTGAACACCCCAATAAGTAATAACATTGTCTGTTTTATCTATTACCGGTTCTTCTTCGGGCTGCAGGCCAAGCTCATAGCCGACAATATTAAAGCCTACATAGAAAGGTTCGTTAAAATAAGGCTTCGTTTGAAAAGCAGATGTATACCAGCTTGTCGCTTTTTGAATATCACCAACTTTATAAATAGTTGTTCGTAATCCAAGGATCTTTTCTTTTGCCATATTGTTATAATTGTATTGCGTTTGGAACTGCTTGCGTTATCTTATTTATCAATTCTGCATAATTTGATGTTATTGTCGGAATTAAGATAACATTTGGCTCACCGGCTTGGTATGGATTATTTCGTTTTGGAAAAAAATAATTCAACCTTGTTAAACCGTTACCTTTTACAATTAATGTACCCGAATATTTTCTATGAATGATTGCTATCTCTGCAAAATCAAATTCCCGGATCAAGCCTTCTACATCTTCAAACTTCAATGATCTATTATCAATAAAATACTTCCCATTTGAAAGCTTTTTCAATTTATCATTTGCCAATCTTACTCCCAGATAAATTGCCAATGAAATAATAACGGCTATAATAATAACAAGCCAGAAAGGAAAAGAATTATGTAGATTATACGCGATAAATGCCTGCATAGTCATGATAATAAGCGTTAAAATAACAAATACAATAACCCTACGCTTATTAATATTATGTATATATGAATCTATTTGATTTTTATCTACTTGATATTTCATCATTTTTATCAACCGTCAATTTTATGAATTACGTTCTGTCAAAATCATCTGTCGTTAAATACCCATTCTATAGCTCAAGGTAGTCAGTAAAAATCAGGCATACAAACCATCTAAAAAAAGAAAAAGCTTAACACCAATGGTATTAAGCTTTCTTTATAATATGATCGTTACTGTTATTTAACCAGATGATCCAGTATTTCCTGGTACGGTTCTGGTGATACAGATAAAACTCCTCTGAATGGATAATCCAGCATCAGTACCAGATATACCAATGAACCTACTGCTATACCAATAAGACTATTCAAAATAAGGTGCATGCGCAGGCTCGGAATATTAAACAACCAACAGATAGCAATGGTTATAGCGGCACCCACTAAAATCATTGCCCAAACGATACCCGGCATCCCCTGTTTTACTGAACTCAATCGCAAACGTCTTAATTCAGATATTTTATTAAACTGACGGAGGGCTTCTGCCATAACAATTTCTTCGCGCTTTGTTTTAGGTTCAAAGGAATAAAGTGTTTCATGAAAGGCTGTTAAGATTTGTGTACCATCAGTTTTAGCAATTCCTTTGTTATGTAAAGGCCAGGCTACATGAATAATATAATCTAAATGATGTGCCAACTGCTTCTGCAATATTTCACGTTCCGGTTCCGGAAAGGCTGTTACATCGCGGTAAAGCGCATTGATCGCAGAAGATTCCATCAATACTTTTTCTTCCGCATCTTCGAAGTTTTCCCAAACACCGGCCGCAAGCAAACCAAGGGTAATCCCGTAGAATACTCCTATTGCAGAAAGGTAAAAGGCAATCTGATCATTGTTATCATGACCGGCCCACCATTTTGATACAAAAGGTTTCATGATAAAAATACCTGCAATCGAAAACAACGTTATTGATCCGACAACCAAAGTAAAAGATAAAGTTAAAGGCAAATCATATATCCAAAAATAATTCATAAATATTCCGTTTGAAAAAGTTAATTAATCAGGTAAAAGTACGCATTAAAAAAAACAACATCAATTCTTCATATTGAATAATCAACAGATTCAATTTGTTGCATCACACATCAATTCCATATTTCATTCATTGCAGTCAGTATCATCGGTTCAGCATCTGTAACAACAATCGTATGTTCATGCTGTGCCATGAAGCCGCCTCTGTTGCCAACCATCGTCCAGCCATCATTTGTTGTCTCCGCATAGGCTGAAGTTGTTGAAATAAACGTTTCAATAGCTACTACAGAATTCTTTTTGAAACGTTTGCGATTGAACACATCCCTGTAATTAGCTATTTCATGAGGTTCTTCATGCAAGCCCCTGCCGACACCATGCCCGGTAAGGTTTTTAATTACTTTATAACCGCGTTTCTTCGCTTCAGTTTCAATCAGATGACCGATATCCGAAATCAGTACGCCTCCTTTAATGTTATAGATTGCTTTATGCAGAATCTCTTTTGAAGCATTAACCAGCTTTTGGTATTGATGAATATCCTGACCAAGTACAAAGGAGCTGCCGTTATCCGACCAAAAACCGTTGAGCTCTGCCGACACATCAATATTAACCAGGTCTCCTTCCTGAAGAATTCGTTTTTCTGACGGAATGCCATGGCAAAATTCATTATTCACACTGATGCATGTCCAACCTGGAAAACCATAGGTAACAAACGGTGCAGATTTTGCACCGAAGCCAGAAAGGATCTTTGCGCCATAGTTATCTAATTCCTTTGTCGTCATACCGGGCTGTGCAAAACTGCACATTTCTTTCAATGTATAGGCAACTGCTTCACTTGCCTGCTGCATCCCGGTCAGTTCAGTTTCGTTTGTTATTGACATAGTAATTATTATCTGCTTGTATTATTCATTCTATCTTTAATTCTTTTGCATGATAAGCATTGATCGTAGATGAATTACTTAAATTTATATTTCTCTAAATGTTCTTCACAGTAACAGGAATCGCACGTTTCTAAACCCGCCTCCATCCATTTATTATCCCATTCATCCGGCCACCTGAAATCTTTCCTAACACCAGGATTAATATATAGATAAGGCAATTCAATTATTTTACCACCACTTCTTTTAACGATAGTAACATAATTATCATCCGCTTTTTTATAAATAACGTCACCAACATCTATGGAACACATAAATTTATTGGTGCAACCGGACAAATCAAGTTCGTCTGTTTCAGTTTTAATACGAATAATATATCCTCCTCTTATGGAATAAATATTTGAAACATACCCTTTGTAGGGTCTTTTAATTTCTTCAACAAGAGACTTAGGACTATTGGCTCGAAAAATCATTATCATAAAAAAAATCAATACTCCAACAGTAAGGTATGCTTTACGATTCAAAAGACTTTTCATAGATTTTTCCGCTTCACACTATAAATGCTCCCTACTATCAATCCTACAAATCCACCCAGATAGCCGAAGTTATGTATCCACCCAACTACTACAAACCTCTGCCGGTCTAATACATTGTCTGGTATCCAAAGCTTAAAATCCATATCTGACAAAATAAGTTCCCCTGATAAAAATCCAAGTATGCCAAAAACAAAGACGGTTAATACATTCAGAAGAATTGCATTCAACGTTATCTGGAACATTTCCGGAGCTGTTTTATGAATCAAACCAATAAGCCCCAGAATACAACCGATAATAAAACCAACCCACCACGTAGCCAGGAAGCCCACGAATGCAACCCCTAACCTTGGATTGGGCAAAATAACTTCCGGAGATTTCCCATGCCAATCGCCGATGTGGAATTGCGGGAATTTAAATTTGGTATAATATTCTTCGCTTAACGTATACGTTACCTGGTCATGAAGTATTCCATATGCACCGGCAATGAGTATGGAAATAAAAATCAATAAAAGCAGTATAAGAATTTTATTCATGGTTTATTTTTTGAAGGAGATTATTGTCATAATGTGTATACAATTTTCTCGTTTATAAATTATTATAATTTTCAGTAACAAACGACTTAACTTCTTCTAAAAAAACGGGCAATTCTTTCTGATATTTCTTTTTATTTTCCTCATCCGCCCAGTAAGGAAATGAATCACTACAATAATTTACGTAAATCAGATAACTATTTGACTCAAAAAACTGACCTGTTCTTTTTTCTGATTTAAATACCTGTTGATATTTTTTAGGTATAAAATCTATACTTACTCCGCAATTCCCTTTTGCACTAGCAGTTTTAGATGACATAAAACTAATGTACATAGAATTACCTCCATAACCATGTGTTTCCAACACATGTAAATCTGAACTATTCATTTCCCATCCCGGCATTTGCGAAGCGAAGAGATATAGCAACTTAAGATGTTCCTTATTAACAGGATTTACAAAAAATGTATCTACTTTCTTTTGCTTAGAATACTCTCCTTTAATCGTATAAATCGAACTGAGAGAATCATATACATCATATGAATATTTTATTTCATAATTTTCTTCAGCGGCATTTTTTTCATTTATAAACGATTGATTAATCAGTTGTCCGGATTCATTAAAACTTGACCAAACACCCGATTTTACACCATTCAATAAAAAACCGGTTTGCTTAATATTTCCATTATCATAAAATAGTTGACATGGGCCGTTAAATTTACCATTTTGAACAACCGCATACATATATAGATATTCCTTATACTTCCCTCCCCCTGTCTTGATTCTATATTTTCCATCTGCAGGCTTTACAAGCCAATGGGGAATATCCATAATCTCATCTATATAAAACTTTTTTTCATCCCACATATGAACATCATATGTTTGTCCATATGAAAATGGTATAATAAAAAAGCATACAATTAATAACAATAATCTCATACAACATTAATGAATATCTTACAACACCGTCAGCTGCAAACGCGCCTGAAAGATCTGCAGCGATCCTTTCAACCCGTATCTTTCAAGAATACCATAGCCGTATATAAACTCCATACGTACCGCCTTTGATATATACCAGTTCACCATTGGTGTAATGCGATAGAATGTACCGCCCTGAATCACGCCGTCATCCAGCCCCAGGTAAGAGAAGCGTAGCACCGCTTCCCATTCTCCGATACCGCCTTTGAAAACAGATTTACGAACAGGCACAAAACCAAATATACTTCCTTTGGTTACATACGGGCGTTTTGTTTTTGTAAGGAAACAAGTAAACACGACATCACCACCAAAGAACTGATGGTTTGCTGCAGATTGGGAATGAAACTGATGTATCATCATTTCAGAACCCATCAATACACGTCCGGTGCTGTAATATATTTCACCACCTATATGCATGGAATAGTCTGCAGAGAAAGTGCCTGTATTAATAATGTACGGAACCGGGTTTGATTCCGGCCGCGACTTTAATCCAATCTTTCCGTCATTTGGTTTACCATACCGATAGTTTGCTGCAATGTGAAGTACTTTACTTTTTTCCTGATTATAAAACGGCAACCATCCTACCCGTGCGTCGGTCTGCCATTCGTATGTTGAAAAACTCTGCTTTTTAGAAAAGTAATCGTTATAGTATCCAAGATTCCAGAAGATTCTTGTTTTAGGATGGTGTCCAAAATACTTGATACCATCAGCCAGGATTGGAATAACATCCAAAGCCATCTGTCTTTCTGCAGTCCACGGCGAGTGCCCATTCATTACTTTCACCATGGAATAACCTTCTTTAGTACGCCCAACAAAAATATGTCCGAATAACTCTGGCACTCCAAGTGTAATACCTGTTTCGCGGAGCAGCCAGATTTTTTTATCTCCATCATACATAAAACCAGCCTTCCAGGCAAGATCTCTCTTCACTTTGAAAACACCACTGGCCATGAGCCTGAAATCTCTGGTCATCATCTTAGCCGTTACAGATTCTCCTAACGAATCCATCTGCTGCTTGAATACAGAGCTCTGCAAATAGGTTGCAGCATCTCCGATATAACCAAAGCCAACGCGCATGGTTGAATAAGTTCCTTCGAATTCATTAGCTTGCCGTTTCTTATCCAGATAATCATCGGGCTTTACGTTGAGAAGTAAGCCGGTTGTGCCATCTGGCACTTCTTTGGAAGTATCCTGCCGGAATACTTTGGAGGTATCCTGCTGGGAATAACCTTTAACACTAAAAACAGAAATAAGCAGGAACGCTATAAAACGTACAATGTATTTCATGAGGGGATTTTTTTTTGTAATTAAATCAAATTTTAGTGGCTTATCAAAACCTCACATTCATTATCTCAGCAGTAATACCACCGCAAGCGCAACACACGGACCAAGAAGCCCCAGCACCAGTCCCATGATTTTATAATCCTTTTGTTCAAGCATGCCGGTACTGTAAACAATAGCGTTGGATGGTGAAGATACGGGAAACAGCAATGCTACGGATGCAGACAGGGCGATAACAATAGCTGCTTCGCGCTCCGCTCCGGGCATGATCGACATACCCAGCGGAATCATAATACTGCTGGCCGCGGTATTACTCATCACATTAGATACAATCATAGTCAGATAACAGAAGAAAACGATCAACACCAGCGGACTCATATTCAAACTCAGCAATTCTTTTGCATAATGATTTAATAATTGCGTATCCTCTAAAGCAAGTCCCAATGCAAGCCCACCGGCTACCAGAAATAATGTATCCCAGGAAATACTTTTGATATCTTTTGCATCCATGATACCCAGCGCCGGGAACAATACCAGCGGAATGGCACAAACCGTTGCTACCGGAATATGGTGTATTGATGATGTTAGCCAGAATAATATTGTAACGATGATGATGCAGATTACTGCCATGCGGTGAAACGGATTTACCTCAACAGAATCTTTCCTGAAATCAAACACACCATCGGGAATGACAATAGCGGTACGTATAAAATATTTCCTGATTGTCCATACCGACACAACAAATAAAACAGCAACTACTGGTACACCGTATTTCAACCATTCTACAAAACCGATCGGATCACCAGCCTTTTGCAATAAGGAAGCTGTAATGATGTTTGGCGGACTACCGATTACGGTTGCCATACCGCCGATGGTTGATGCTACCGGAACGCCAATCAACAAAGCTTTTGTAAGTCCGTTTTCTTTACCCAACGCTAACAGCAGCGGCATTACCGATGCCAGGATCATGGCTGTTGTTGCTGTATTGGACATAAACATAGACATACACATGGTAATGAGCATGATTCCTGTGAGGATACGATTGGGTTCAACGCCGGATAAACGGATCGCAAAAGAGAACAGTATTTTATCCAATCCTGTTTTGGTCATAGCAGATGCGATAAAAAAACCTCCCATAATCAGCCAGATACCGCTGCTTGAAAAGGTATTCACATAAGCATCAATTTTTACCGGTTCCGGATTTAAAAATGGATTCCCTAATGTAAATACCAGGTAAGCGATGATAAACAAACTCACCACATACGCAGGTACTGCTTCGGTAAGCCATAAGGCCACAGAAAAGAACAATAAAAACAGTACATAGTTTTGAGATACGTTGAAGAAAGGTTCCTGTATAATCAGGACCAAAACCAAGGAGAAAAAAGCAGATAGTATTACTTTGCTCAAGTTGTGACTTAGTAGTTGCTGCATATTTATTTTATTTGAATTGTTTGAACAATGTTTACTTGTTAATCATACATACCATCTTCCTGAACAAGCGTAAATTTATCCGGAAAAAATATTCGTTTTTTACTCGCGCTATTTATTTTTTTGACAAGATCTTCTTGCAGATAAACAGCATTCAATGTAGTATCATTAACAAGTTCCAAAACCATAAAAGGTTTTCCAATGTATTTTCTATCGATTTTATTAATGGCTTTTACAAGATCAAAGTCATATTTTGTATCAATGTTGTTATCCCAGTAAACAACAATTTTATCATTCTCCATTTTATATGGATACATTAGCCAGCATTCTGGTGAGTACGAAACAGCCAAGGTGTCTTTATATTGAAAATGTAATGCCAGTGAAAACGATTCGCCTTGCTTATCAACCCAAATACTCGCCGAAGTATCTGCAACAATTTCAGATACATTCTTAAATGAAAGCTTATTCACCCATATGGCTGTATCTGACAATTCCACAAGCTGTAAGGTATCAGTAGATACATCAGGCCCCTCCTGCAAATTTTTCGGAATACAGGCAGTTAAAAAAAATACAATTAACGATATATAAAACATTGGTTTCATTATTACTGTAGCAAGATCAATCTGAAGAATCAGTATGTTACCGTGGTCTGTGACACACAGACCACCAACATTAACCATCGACTACTATACTTAAAAAGTAAACTTCCCATTCTTTATTTCAAAGCTATAAAGCTTAGATGTATCCACTTCCTTACCATTCAGCTTACCTGCTTTCCAAACACCCAAAGAATTAAATACTGCTTCAATTTGTTTATCCAGCTCCGTACTTTGGGTCTTGTTATCCATTTTACATTGTACCAGTTCACCTTTGCAATTTATGATCAAACCAATCATTCCTTTGTCTTTGTATTTAGGTTTATCTTTCAAAAATGTAACTTCTGTATTCAGCCTTTTCAGAATTTCGTCTTTAGTCACCGGACACACAGCTTCTTCCTGCCCCTGAAAATTTGGGAACATGGCATACACTTCGTTCTTGTCACAAATACCGGGAATATCCTCTTTCACTTCCATCTTTGCTACGAACTGTGCGGAAGCTGTAAGTCCGCAAAATAATGTAAATACTACTAAGCTTATTTTTTTCATGGGTTATTTAGTTTAAAAATTTAAATATTGATGCTGTAAGTTCAATGATTAATCTTCCAGTTTATATACTGCACTTCCGCTACTCTTTCGACTGTTATTGTAAATATGAAACGCAAGAATATCCGCATTCTTTTCTGTAGCCAGCCCAGTATACGTCAGTGACACATCAGAAAATTCACAAACCAGGTATCCCCTTTCATTAAACCAGTATTTTCCGACAAGCTTAAAATTTTCCAGCATTTCCACATCGGCAGGGTCCATAGGTCTAAAAGCATCAACTATTTTATTTGTTAATTCTACTTTCCCATGTTCAAAAAACTGCAGACATCTTTGATAAATAATACAAAAGAACAAACCGCCGGCTTGCAGGTCTGTAGAGGCATCCATTCCGGATAAATATCGTCTCTTCAATTCTATCTTCATGCAGCAAAAATATGTATATCATTATTTATTCAACGTAACCCTGGGCACGGATAGCGATGAAAAATAACGCCTGAATATACGGAAGTTCTTGCGATCATAAAACAAAAAAGCCTGTACTTCCAGTGATATAACTCATTTATACACTGAAAGTACAGGCTTTTTACTCATCTTTGCCGGCCTTTTATCTCACCTCTAAAGCCGTCCGATATACGAACATGTTTGACATTGCATTCGCCGCGACGAATCGGCCCCAGATAAACAGGATTTATAACCCCTTTATACAAATCAAGATTACAAATTTCATTTATCTGCATTCCGGATTGCAAATCCAATGTCGTTTAGTTAAGCAGCTGCGTATTTTGATTGTTCTAAAACCGTTAGCTAAAGCCAAACGGCAATGAAAGCCGTGTAAAGCATTATATGAATGCTTGCTCAGCTTTCATTGCCGTCCCATTTATGGGACGGTTTCTGTATCATTAAGGTAATATCATTGTTGGTGTTGGTGTTGGTGTTGGTGTTCCTGCGCCCTTGCTTAACGAACCACTGTTTATGCAAGTCTCTGTCCCTATCAGCACCGTAACTACTTTTGCGGCAATTAAAATATCAATCTCCGCATTTGTGAAATTCCGTGCTTTTGTGCCGAACACTTCAAAGTCTATTGTGAAGCACGGTTTAGATCCATGTTAATATTTCACCACCAGGATGTGTAATAATTCCTGATTATCCAGTTGTACTTCTATAATGTACGTTCCGGATGCACATTCGGATAAAGATACCTCCGTTGTTTGTTCGATGTTACTTTGAAAAATATTTTTCCCATTCATATCTTTTACTTTAAGTAAACCGACAAATCCTTCATTGATCTGCACAACCAGCCTATCTCTTGTAGGATTGGGAAAAACAGTCAGGAACTTCTCCACATTTGAGTCTTTTATGCCAAGAGAGAATTGAGGATAATACTTTTCTGATTTTTCAGCAATGCAGTCATTTTTATCTTTTGCTTCCAGCTGAATAAAATTCCATTGTCCGTTTTCAACAACCAACGAATCTCCAATACTAATAAATCCGGCATCTCCGTACCAACTGTAGATAATACGTCCACTCTGTGACTTAGAACTTACTGGTTTCAACACCATTTTAGTACTAGTGACAGAAACTACTTTTATTTCAGGTTTTACCAAATCACTCAAGGTTAGTTTTACAAAAGCAGAAAGCGATGTACATGTACCATCCTCATTTTGTAATTGTACATACACACTATCCATTGGACGAGTAGTTGTATATAACAGGCTTACACCCGTACCAAGAAGTTTATTATCACTGGTGGCGTACCAGTACGCATTGTGCGAATCAGCTTTTAATAATACCTTATCACCGATCGCACAGAAGGTGTAGGTATTTGCAGGCAGCACAGGTAGGCTGTCCGGCGTTTCAACAACTACTTTCACAGACGCGCCAGAACAATTATTTGTTCTATTTAATGCTGTAATAGTATAACTGGCTGCGAACTCATTTATGATATCAATACCTTCGCCGTCATTTAAATAACGATATTGATTGTTTTGATCCAACACTTCAAAAAGTATTGGATTGGCGTGATCGGTTGTTGCCGGAACAAGATGAAATATTTCTCCCGGACATAAAAATGGAATTTCAGGAATTATAATATCGGGCACTTCTTTTTTAATTTCAAATGTCTTTTTGATCCCACATCCGGTTTCTTCCGGGATTTCAAATGAATAAATACCAGGATCGAGATCTATTCTATACGTTGCATTATTTGCACCGATATCACTCCAGATAATTTGCTTCGCATTAGAATCAAAATTCAGCAACTGCAAATTTACCTGTCCTTTTATATCTATCGGTCCATTACAATATATATCACTTGTTGTAAAGGAAACCAGTTCAGGTTTCGTAAATAGTTTGCTAAAAGAGCTATAGCAATATGTCTGATCCGCAGAAATCTCAAATGTATAATAAGCATTATGCGCAACTTTACCCTTATATAAAGCGCCCGTCCATTGTTCTGTTTTAATTATCTGGTACAGATCATTCCTTATTGTTAGTACAAACGTATCGGCAGCACGTGCATGCGGAACTGTGATATTTACAAGTATACTGTCACAATTATCTGTCCCTGTATAGGTGACTCCGGGATTAAAAAATCCACCCATTAAAGACGGCGATAATACTCCTTTACAGCCCGACTGATCTGACACAGCAATTTGATATGGTTGTTCTATCGTTAAATTTAATACAGCCACCGAAGGACTATAGCCATCTGCAGCAGCTGCAACGATTTGCTTTTTTTCTTCCGTCCCTTCCTTCCATGTGACTATATAAGGCGCATATCCGTATTGCATAACAATAATATAATCACTGGAACAGGTATCCTTATTCGTAAATATGACTTCCATTTCGCTTTTAATATCAATATTAACATAGAAATCGGTATCTATGTAACAGTTACTCCTGTCCTGAATGCGTATCTCATAATATCCATTTTGTAATTCCGGAAGCATTAAGCTGTCAGCTGTATGATAAAGTTTATTCTGAAAGCTTATGGTATATGGCCCTAGGCCTCCATCCACGTAAAATGTAGCAGCTCCCTTTTTACAGCGAACTTCATTTGTAATTTTTTTCTTAAAAGTCAGATCTGTACAACCCGTAACAGGTGAATCTTTAAATTTTTTCAGTACGTATACGCCTGATGCTGTACCTATATAAATGTTACCGTCTTTGGTTTCTATATAATCGTTAATATCTTCAGGCACATTTTCTGTTGCAATTTTTATCCATGAGTTTCCTTTATCTGTTGACTTCATTAATTCTTTTTTATCAAAAGATAAAGAAAACAGATTGCCCGAATCAAACAATTTAAAATCTCCCCAATATCCAATCTTGGGCTGATCTCCTCCCATATCAAGCTGCGTAAATGTTTGATCTTTCAGAATGAAAAAACGTGAAAGATTAACTCCTGTGATATAATCTTCTTCCATTTTTTGTAATAGTATAAGACCTCTTTTATCACTTGCCATTTTCTGCTGAGGATACCACCCTCTATTATTAAGCAAGGAAGCAGGCGGCTGTAGTTCATTCCAGTTTATAGCATCGTTTGATGCAAAAATAACCATATCGTTGCCGCTGAAGACATATAGGTTATCACCATCACTAACGAGCTTATTCAATGGAAATCTGGGATCATTTGTAGGAGTTGGAATTTCATTCCACTGACAGGTAGCTGCATTGTACCTTCTAAAAACGCGCATATCACGGCTATCATTACCTACTATGGAACCTAAAGTATAATATCGGTTTTTAAAAAAGACAATATTCTCTTGGTCTATCACTCCATAAAATCCATAATCAGATATATTGCACATGTTTTGAAGTTGCCTGGTAGCAGGATCTAATGTATACACAGGTGAACTCATCGAATTTCTATCTTCATCAAAAATCCATTTCCCTTCCGGTCCGGTCCAGAAAAAATTACCTGGTGTTGTTCCATCGTTGTTTACCAACGTTTCAATAGGCTTAAAGTCAAACGTACCTTCATAAGCATATTTTTTATTATTATAACGTATTATACCATCGGCTGCTTCCAGATCTGTTACAGCTTCAATACCCGCTTCGGTATCCGGAAAACCGGACGCCTTCTCCCAATAATATTGCTGTGCATATAAACTATTGCAATAAAGGGTTAGCGGAAGATAGAGAGTTATAGAGAAGACAACTTTATATAGATATATAAAAAGTTTCTTCCGTTCATTATAAACGGTATGCATAGCTGAAGCAGTAAAAAGTACGGTTAAATATATAGCAGTGTATACATAAAAACAATAAAAAGTAACTAACAAATAAACAATATGATACAATTCCCGATCAATAACATAAAAGTAATTATATTTAAAAGTAAATATGCTCTGCATTCCGCCTTATCAGCACCGGTTATAAGAATTTCATCGAGATCATCCTGTAGATTGTTTGGCATAGATTTTCCGAATTAATTATCTATTAAGTTGTGATCATGCGAGGATCAAATATAATACTGAAGAATAATGATTATTAGAAAACTGAATTGCAATTCTAATTGAATAAAAAACATATTGCGATCATCATTTACTACATTGTGCCTTTATATTACCAACATTGCCTTTTTCATCCTTCTCATCATAATTATAACCCAATAGCATGGATTCACTAAAGTCAGCACAAGCTTTTTCATTGTTACCACTTAAAAAATACACTTCAGATCGAACCATATACCCATCGGCATAATCGTTTTTTAATTTAATTGCTGCATTTACATCAGCAAGTGCTAAGTCCAATTTGTTCATTTTTATATACAACTGCGCCCGATTATTAATAAGCCTATATTCAGCTGGATATTTTTTAATTAAAATTGCGTAATCAGATAGTGCTTCATCGTACAATCTCAGGTATGTTTTAACATGCGCCAAATTAGCCTGTGATTTCAAATCATTTGGAGTTAACCGCAATTGGGATTCCAAATCAAGCCTTGCCTTTTCATAATCTTCAAGCATAATATATCCATAAGCTCTATCAAAATAGATATTTTCAAAAGACGGTTTCAATTCTATAATTTGGGAATAATCAATTATCGCTTCATTATACTTTTTTATATCCAAGTATGTATTGGCTCGCGAGTATAATACATCAATATCAGTATTTTTCAGAGCAAGTGCTTTTGAATATTGAACAATCGCGTCATCATATTTTTTTTGAATACGATATACATTACCTATATTGGCATAGCCGGCTGGAGAATTCGGGTTAATACTTATTGCCTGGTTGAAACAACTTAACGCTTGTTTATAATTACCGGCTTTTGCATATTTAACACCTTTTTTATTCAAACTAATATCGGATTGTGCGAATCCGGCAATAGAAATTGCAAAAATGAAAACTGTCAGTATATTCTTCATGGCACGTAAATTTTAGTCCTATAAAGCTGATCGCTCTTTATTTGTTATAATCCGTTTACAAAACAAGATTGTAATTCTTTTTTATTCAACATAATATTTTCAACAAAAAAGGCCTCACATTTCTGTGAAGCCTTTTTCCAATATAACCTGCTCGTGTAATGCTTATAAGTGGATCACTTCGCCGTATGCAGCTGCAGTCGCTTCCATGATTGCTTCAGACATAGTCGGGTGCGGGTGAACCGCGTTGATGATCTCATGACCTGTAGCTTCCAGCTTACGTGCAACAACTGCTTCCGCAATCATCTCCGTAACGTTAGCACCAATCATGTGTACACCTAGTAACTCGCCGTATTTCGCATCGTAGATTACTTTTACGAAACCTTCTTTTGCACCGGCAGCACTTGCTTTACCAGATGCAGAGAATGGAAACTTACCAACTTTCAATTCGTACCCTTTTTCTTTAGCAGCTTTCTCTGTTAAACCTACAGAAGCAATCTCTGGCGTACAGTATGTACAACCCGGGATGTTACCGTAATCCATTGGTTCCGGATTCAAGCCTGCGATTTTCTCTACGCAGATGATACCTTCGTGTGAAGCAACGTGCGCCAACGCTGGACCTTTCACGATATCACCAATCGCATAAATACCAGGAATATTTGTTTTGTAGAAATCATCTACCAATACACGTCCTTTGTCTGTAGCAACACCTACATCTTCAAGACCAATGCCTTCAAGGTTTGTAGTAACACCAACAGCGGAAAGTACGATATCGCATTCGATGGTTTCAACTGCATCACCTTTTTTAACTTTCACTTTACAACCTTTACCTGCTGTATCTACAGATTCAACAGCAGCACCAGTCATAATGTTGATGCCCATTTTCTTGTATTCTTTTTCTAATTGCTTAGAAATTTCTTCATCTTCAACCGGAACGATGTTCGGCAAGTATTCAACGATTGTTACTTTCGTACCCATCGTTGCATAGAAGTATGCAAACTCCACTCCGATCGCACCTGAGCCCATGATCACCATGCTTTCCGGCTTAGATTCCAACACCATCGCCTTACGGTAACCGATAATCTTGTTGTTATCGATTTTTACGTTCGGCAATTCACGTGCACGGCCACCTGTTGCAAGGATGATATGATCTGCAGCGTAAAGGCTCTTGTTACCTTTATCGTCTGTAACTTCAACCTGCTTGCCTTTAGCCAGCTTTCCGAAACCTGCAATGATTTCGATTTTATTTTTCTTCATTAAAAATTGAACACCTTTGCTCATACCTGCTGCTACATCACGGCTGCGTTTTACAACGGCTGTGAAATCTGCTTCAGCTGTACCAACATTGATACCGTAATCTTTTGCATGTTTGATGTATTCATATACCTGAGCACTTTTCAAAAGTGCTTTTGTAGGGATACATCCCCAGTTCAAACAAATACCGCCTAATTCTGCTTTCTCAACTACCGCTACTTTCTTTCCCAATTGAGAAGCTCTGATTGCAGCTACATATCCACCAGGACCGCTACCGATCACTATAACATCGTACTTTGTTGACATATCTTTATTACGTATAAATTACGGGTGCAAATTTAAGGGATTTAGACTTATAAGAAAGGATTCAGCCGGAAAATGCACAGATTGCCGCACAATCACCTGTTTAATAATCAATTAACTATCATTCAAAATCTGACTTAACGCTAAAGGCTTAAGGCCTGAGGCTTTTCCTCTGTTACATTTATCGATTGCATTTATCAACTGATTTGTAGTTAAGTTCAATTTTTAACTGCGCATAAATCTGTAATTTATACCCACAGAAGCTTAATGCGCAAAGCATTAGGCTTTAAGCGTTAAGCTCTGGCTAAGCTGTTTGGAATTTGGTATTTGTTCTTTGGAATTTAAAACTTCGCCCTTGTCATTTGGAATTTCTAGCCTATATTTGACCTCAATACAAATTTTAAACATCGTAAAATGGGCTTACTTAGTGGAAAAACTGCTCTGATTACCGGAGCATCAAAAGGTATCGGCAAATCAATTGCCATACGATATGCACAGGAAGGTGCAAATGTTGCATTTACCTATTTATCCAGTGTTGAAAAAGGTCAGGCTGTAGAAAAAGAATTGCAGGCAATGGGCATTAAAGCGAAAGGCTATCGCTCTGATGCATCTAAATATAATGAAGCAGAAGATCTGGTAACAGCTGTATTAGCAGACTTCGGTCAGCTGGACATTGTTGTAAACAACGCCGGAATCACAAAAGACGGTCTATTGATGCGTATGTCCGAAGAACAGTGGGATACAGTTATCGAAGTAAACTTAAAATCGGTTTTCAACCTTACAAAAGCGGCATTAAAGCCAATGATGAAGGCGAAAGCTGGTTCAATTATAAACATGACTTCTGTAGTGGGTATCAGCGGTAACGCAGGCCAAACAAACTACGCTGCTTCAAAAGCCGGTATTGTTGGTTTCACGAAATCAGTAGCACAGGAATTGGGTTCACGTAACATCCGTTCAAACGCTATCGCTCCGGGTTTCATCGAAACTGAAATGACGGAAGTACTGGATCCGAAAGTAAAAGCTGAATGGGAAAATGGCATTCCGTTGAAACGTGCTGGAAAAAGCGAAGACGTAGCAAATGCCTGCGTATTCCTGGGTTCTGAACTTTCTGCTTATATAACAGGACAGGTTCTGCAGGTTGACGGCGGTATGTTAACCTAGTTCTGGGTTTAATTGTAACTAAACCTATGAGGTTTTATTAACAATCACCTTTACAAATCAGAATTAGCCTCTTATCTATTTAGAAAACCTCATAGGTTTTTGAAAGTTGACAGTGCTATTCTCATAGGTTTTGCAAAATTCTTTTTATCTTCAATCCTGCATCCAAACCGGTGCAGGATTTCTTTTATCTATGAACGGCATTTCACTTTACGCTTCCAGCTCACCTTGGTTTATTCTTCTCTGCATTGCTATAGGTGCTGTCTATTCTTATATCCTTTATTCTATTAAAAATACCTTATGGAATAAAAGAACCAATTACCTGCTCGCAGGTCTGCGCTTTGTACTGGTAACACTTTTGGTATATCTGCTGTTCGGTCCGGTGATCCGTTATTTTGAAAACACGAAAGAAAAACCGCTGGTACTGGTACACGTCGACAACTCGGCTTCGTTAAAATTAACAAGCGATTCTACCCAGCGCCTTGCCTGGATTTCAGCATTAAATAAGCTTCGCACAGAGCTGAATAAAGACGGCATCGAAACCAGTACCTATTCATTCAACGGCAAACAGGAGCCTGATCAGATTCAATTCAATTACCCTAGTTCAAACCTGAACAAACTCTTACAGGAACCTCGTCAGGAAGAAAGCGGCCGCAACATCTGCGCCAGTGTCCTGCTATCGGATGGAATCTACAACGTCGGTATGAACCCAGGTATTACTCCATCTTCAGCTCCAGTATTTACCTTAGGCGTAGGCGACACGACCGATCAAAAAGATGTTCGTCTTGTTTCTGCTATCCACAATAAACTTGCATTCAAAGGCAATACCTTCCCCATCGTTGCTGAGCTTGCTCACAAAGGCTTCGCAGGCAAAACAGCAACGTTACAATTAAGGCAAGGCAATAAAGTGCTTGAGACAAAAAAGATCACGTTATCTAAAAATGAGATTCAGGATCCGGTTGAATTCAGACTCTCCTCTGAAACTGTAGGCATACAGCATTATGTTGTAGAAGTGATTCCGCAATCCGGCGAATTTACTACGGAGAACAACAGTCAGCATGTGTACATTGACATTGTCGACAACAAACAAAAAATAATGATCGCTGCTCCTTCTCCACACCCGGATATTAAAGCGATTCAAGCGGCACTGAGTGCTAAGGAGAATATTGAAGTATCCATATTCATTCCCGGCATTACAGATTATAAAGCTGACAATTACAGTCTGGTAATCCTGCACCACTTCCCTGATGGTACCAATACCGGTAAGAAAGAATTCGACGCGCTGGTTGCAGGTAAAACACCGAAGTGGTACATCATCAGTAACCAGACAAATATCCAGGCATTTAATCAGACGAACAAACTATTACAGATCAATGTACGCAGCGGACAGAAAGATCTTGTATTCGGTGATGTAAACAGTTCTTTCGACCGCTTCATCATGCCCTCAGGTTTATCAGATCTTTTATCTACTGCTCCGCCGTTACAATGTGCCTTCGGGGATTACGTTTTCAAGCAGGATGGTTTACCAATCCTCTTCCAGCGTGTTGGCCGTGTTGCTACCACAAAACCGTTGTTAAGTATTTCTGCAAACCGTGAAACCATGGTACTTGCCGGCGAAGGAATCTGGCAGTGGCGTTTGCACAATCAACTGACCCAGCAGAATACTACCACCTTTGATGAGTTTATCCAGAAATGTGTTCAGTACATCTCCAACGACAGTGATAAACGCAAATTCCGTGTATATCCTACCGTGAATGATTTACAAAGCGGAGAGCATTTGTATTTCGAAGCTGAGTTATACAACGACATCATGGAACGTATCTATGGCGTCGATATTGCGCTTCAGATTAAAAACGAAGAAGGCAAAACATTCAGCTATACCTTTGCGACCAGTCTAGGAAACAATCGTTTTGAAGTAAAAGGGTTGGCTGAAGGTGTATATAAATATACTGCCAGCGCAACGCTGAATGGCAAGCCGGAGAAAAGCAGCGGAGAATTTATCATCCGCAAAACAAGCATGGAGGCTTTGACTATAAAAGCTGATTTCAATTTATTAAGAACAATCTCCAATAAAAGTAACGGTGTATTCTATCCGGCAAATGATGTAGATGCTTTACTGGCAAAAATTAAAGATAGGAATTTCAAAACCATTATCCGCTCCAAGGAAAGTCTGAATGAAATCATCAACCTTCCATGGATTCTGTTACTACTGCTTGTGCTTGTGAGTGGCGAGTGGGTAATCAGAAAACTAAACGGAGGATATTGATTAAGCCGAAGGCATAAAGCTTAATGCAAAACGCTTTAAACTTCATGTTAATTCATAATTCATAACTTATAATTCATAATTCATAATTGAAAACCTTTCTCATCACGTATCTCTTCTGTCTTGCAATCCTCATTGGGCCTGCATACAACATGTATGTGCATTATGATTTTTCACACTCGATTGATACAGAAAGTTACCTGACAATGTCGAACGGAGATTACAATGTAAATCCGGTACACAGATACCGGTTTATTATTCCTTGTACAGCAAAATTTATCGCATGGCCGCTACAGGTAGTTTATACAAAACTATGGCCACACCGCGCAGAAAGTCTATGGCCGTTACAACTCGCTTATTTTATTGTCAATACTTTGTTAACGGCTTTATATGGCTGGCTTGTATATAAGATTATCCGTTTATATTCCAATCAGCTGACTGCTGTGGTGATAGCTTTAACAGCAGTACTAACAAGCCGTTGGGTAGCATACATTGCCGGCCTGCCTTTAACAGACAGTCTGTATCTTATCGCTATTGCAGCATTGCTTTACAGTATAAAAACGAAAAATACTATCTTATTTGCAGTAGTCGTTTTATCCGGTGGTTTAGCCAAAGAATCTTTCCTTCTGTTCGCACCATTGATTCTACTGGCCGGACCTGGCACCTGGTATTTACGTGCAGGACTGCTAATAGCCAGTCTGGCTATATTATTTACAGAACATGCATTAATAGATATCTGGCTACCAATGACTGAAACAGCAACCGTAACAAAGGAAACATTGATTGATATCTTTATCCGTCACGTAAATCAAACCGCCGAGACTTTAGAAACGCTGCTAAGCGTTCGCGGTTTAGGAGAAATCTTTACCGTACTCGGCATATTCACTTTTGTGATTATTTACGGCACATTAAATAAATCTATCAGAAGTAACTGGAAGACTTCCATTGAAAAATATTACTGGATCTTTTTTGCATGTATTCTTATACATGCCCTTATTTCCGGTGATGCGGCGCGTATGCTGTATTTCGGATCGACACTGTATGGAATCCTGATTGCTTTAGCCACTCAAGATATTATCTTGAATATTCAGTTAAAAAAATCTGATGGCATATAAATTTCTATATTTCAATTTACCCGTTTCATCAGAAAAAAATCACGATTGGGATAAGTAAAATTCAACTCAACCTGATCATTCATATTGATCGCTTGATAAAAATCTTTCTCAACAAAATACTCTTCTCTATCGACAGTAAGTATATATTCAACGAGTCGTGGTTTTGATACAAAATCTACTACACCCATGTGATATCCCCATCGGGTATTTGTTTTTTTATCTGTAACAATGCTTACAACAACCTCCTTCTTTCCGCTCCTGATATCCTGCACAGGTTTTTCAAATTTTATCCATGCCACGGCTATGAGAATAATTAAACCAAGGAAAACAATTGTAGTTTTCAAACCAAACCTATTTGCAGAAACAAAACCATTCTCAGTACCATCGATCATATAAACGACCGTAACCAGAAAAATAACAGCAGCTATAACCATAAACAGATATGTATAAACCATCTGTATCAGATAAGATTTTAAAATCCCTCTGTCTTCATTAGTCAATTCTTTTAGATGTTTCTCTTTTGAATGCTGCATTAGCTCTGCTTAGAGTTCTTTCATATATCCCATAATCGTTCTCCCAGCCGTCTTCCAGTTCAATCGGTTTTCATACTCAGCGAAAGAAGATAAACATAAGCATTCATACGCTTTTTTATTGGAGAATATGGAGGCTATATAAGCCGCCCATTCTACTGAAGGTTCGTTCAGGGAAAACACCTTGCCATTCACATCATCTTTAACAATGGTTGGTATCCCCCCTACATTTGTTGTGATACATGGCAAGCCGAATGAATTCGCTTCAGAATATACAATAGGGGTACAATCAGCAACCGATGGTAATAATAGAAAATGGCTTTCCCTGAATAAGCGTTCAAGCTTCCCCACACCTTCTTTCGTACCTTTACTAATGTACCCGTGATCAACAATATACTCAGGCACCCGCTCAAACGGCAGCTTTCGGACACCAGCTACATGTAGCTTAGTCTTAACACCAGCTTCGTTCAATCGGCGTACAATATTTAAAGCAAGGTCGCCTCCTTTGCGTTGCCAGTCTACTGCCAGAAACAAAAGATGCAATGTGTCAGTAGAACGTGTACTAACAATTGTTTTTATATCGTCCAGATTTCGGTCACAAGGCATATTGGCACCGAAAGGTACAATCTTAATTTTATCCGGATTGATCTTATAGTGCTCTATTGCAGATTTTGCGGCCCAGTCAGAAGAATAGATAAGCAACTGAGAAGAATCCAGGGCTGCTTGCTCTAAATAATTGCCATGTTTAATAGTTTCTTTGCAATAGTTTGAGAACGATTCATAAAAGCCTAGCATAGCAGCAAACGTTGCATCTGTATAAATCACTTTAGGCTTTTTAGTTTCCAGCAAGGAAACAGGAATGGTACTTGGAGAAAATATCACATCCGTATTTGTAGACAAGCGCTGTTGAATCGCTTTTGCATACTGCCTTGCAAGCATTGGTTCACGATTGATATCAAATTCTTTTCTCAACACATTCCGGTACACGAGGCCTTTAGCTTTCAAAGGATAGCGAAGCTTTGATGACACATTGCTGACATATTCTACTTCTGCATTTTCACCTTCAAGCATCTTAGCCATATTATGACCAAGACCAGACCAATACAATACATCTGCCGGATCAAATGTACTTACATAAGAAATTTTCATATTACTGATACGTTATTTAAATATTTAGTATCCACTCTCCAGTTGTAGAATTTATTCGCTCGGTTCAATATGAATCAACACATGCCCCAATTGAGGAATCTGGGCACGCAATGTATCTTTCAATTTGTGCGAAATATCATGCCCCCGCTTGACGGTAATGGTCGCGTCAACCACCGCATGCAGGTCTACATGATATTTCATACCTGCTTTGCGCACAAAACACTTTTCCGTTGCAAGAATACCATCAACTGTTAATGCAACCTTTCTGATTTCTGCAATTAAATCTTCATGGAGATTTTCATCCATAATTTCACCGAGTGCCGGCCTGAAGATGAGATAACTATTATAAATAATAAATCCTGAAGCAAACAACGCTGCCCAATCATCTGCCGACTCATATCCTTTACCAAAATACACGGCAATTGAAATCCCTATAAAGGCCGCGACAGAAGTAACGGCATCGCTTCTATGATGCCATGCATCAGCCTTTAGAGATGAACTGTTAATTTCCTTCGCCTTTTTCATCACCAGACGAAACGATATTTCCTTCCAGATGATTAAAGGTAATAACACTAACAATGTCCAGCTCTCAGGCAAATCGTGGGGTGTGCCAATATTCAGAATGCTTTTATAAGCAATAAAGATTGCTGAAACAACAAGAAAACAGACCACGATAAAAGTGACCAATGGCTCGGCTCTTCCGTGTCCATAAGGGTGATTACTATCTGCAGGTTTGTTTGCATATCGCAAGCCGAATAAGACTAATAAGGAAGAAAAAATATCTGTAGTGGATTCAATCGCATCCGCAATTAGTGCATAGGAATTCCCGAAAATGCCGGCAATAGCCTTAAGTATTGCCAGACAGATATTGCCTGCAATGCTAATAATTGTTGTCCGTATAGCAGTTTGTTCGTTGGTCATTTTAGAGCAACTATTATATCACAATTAAATACAAGGATATAATATGTTTATAATATACTCGGAAAATCTTTAATAATTATTCAAAAAAAAGTCCCGCTAATTAATATCAGCGGGACTTTCAGTTATTCATTCAGCTTAGCATTGAGCGTTAAGCTTTCTTTTTATTTCTCTTTTTCGCCTTCGGTGGTTTCCTCCGCTTGCTTTTTATTACGAACAGTTAAACCATCTGCGCCATCTTTATAGTCGGCAAGGATCGTATCTCCTTCCTGAACATCACCTTTCAGAATCTCTTCTGCAATCGGATCTTCAAGATACTTCTGTATCGCTCTGTTCAACGGACGTGCACCATACTGCTGATCGTAACCTCTCTCAGCTAAGAAATCTTTCGCTTTATCAGTCAGTTCAATTGTATAGCCTAACGTTGTAATTCTTGAGAATACTTTCGCCAATGTAATGTCGATAATTACATGGATATCTTCTCTTGTCAACGAGTTGAACACGATCACATCATCCAAACGGTTTAAGAATTCAGGAGAGAATGCTTTACGTAAGGCATTCTGGATAGTACCTTTCATCATTTCATCTACATTCTCCTTACGGGATTGTGTATTGAAACCGATACCTGATCCGAAATCTTTCAAATCACGAACACCAATGTTCGATGTCATGATAATGATCGTATTTCTGAAATCTACTCTTCTGCCTAAACCATCTGTTAAGATACCGTCATCCAATACCTGAAGCATCAAGTTGAATACATCCGGGTGCGCTTTCTCAATCTCATCAAGCAATACAACGCTGTATGGCTTACGACGAATCTTCTCAGTCAACTGACCACCTTCTTCATATCCAACGTATCCTGGAGGGGCACCAACCAACCTTGATACGGAGAATTTCTCCATATACTCAGACATATCGATACGTACCAGTGAATCTTCTTTATCGAATAAGTATTTCGCTAATGATTTAGCAAGCTCTGTTTTACCAACACCCGTAGGACCTAAGAAGATAAATGAACCAATTGGTTTTTTAGGATCTTTCAAACCTACACGTGTACGTTGAATTGCTTTTACCAATTTCTCAATCGCCTGATCCTGTCCAACAACAGCGGCTTTAAGATCTGAGCTCATGCTTAACAATTTCAATGATTCTTTCTGTGCTACACGTGCAGAAGGAATACCTGTCATCATTGCAATTACTTCAGCAACGTTTTCCTCTTTTACGTGGTAACGTTTTTTCTTGGTTTCTTCTTCCCAACGAAGCTTAGCATTATCCAGCTGTTCGATCAGTTTTTTCTCAGAATCTCTCAATTGAGCAGCCTCTTCGTATTTCTGACTCTTAACAACTTTATTTTTTTCCTTCTTGATATTCTCAATCTGTTCTTCCAGTTTCAGGATATCAGCCGGTACATGAATGTTGTTGATGTGCACGCGTGCGCCAGCTTCATCCAATACGTCAATCGCTTTATCAGGTAAGAAACGGTCACTGATATAGCGGTCAGATAATTTCACGCAAGCTTCAAGTGCTTCCGGAGAATAAATTACGTTATGGTGATCTTCGTATTTCTCTTTAATGTTATTCAGGATCTGAACTGTTTCTTCAGGTGTAGTAGCATCAACCATTACAATCTGGAAACGACGTGCCAATGCACCATCTTTTTCAATATACTGACGATACTCATCAAGGGTAGTAGCACCAATACATTGTATATCTCCCCTCGCTAAAGCTGGCTTGAACATATTCGATGCATCCAGAGAACCTGAAGCACCACCCGCACCAACGATCGTATGGATCTCATCAATGAACAGAATCACTTCAGGTGATTTTTCAAGTTCATTCATAACTGCTTTCATACGCTCTTCAAACTGTCCGCGGTATTTAGTACCTGCAACAAGTGAAGCAAGGTCTAACGTTACTACTCGCTTACCGAACAATACGCGTGATACTTTTTTCTGAACAATACGTAAAGCAAGACCTTCAGCGATTGCAGTCTTACCAACACCTGGCTCACCGATAAGGATCGGGTTGTTCTTTTTACGACGGGAAAGAATTTGTGCTACGCGCTCAATTTCTTTTTCACGACCAATGATTGGATCAAGTTTACCGTCTTCTGCATATTTAGTAAGGTCACGACCGAAGTTATCAAGTACCGGAGTTCTTGATTTCTCAGTTCCTGGTCTTGCAGCTTCTTTTCCTGAACCTGTACCACCGCTGCCAAATAAACGTGATGAATCATCATCCGCATCTTCTGCATCAGAAGCTTTTGGTGTGTGGGTGTGATATTCAAGTAATTCCTTGATCACATCATACGTAATGTCAAACTTATTTAATATTTGTGTAGCGACATTATCTTCATCTCTTAATACAGATAACAATAAATGTTCTGTACCGATCAGGTCGCTTTTAAATATTTTAGCTTCCAGGTAAGTTATCTTTAAAACTTTTTCAGCCTGTCTTGTTAAAGGGATATTCGTAAGGTTCTTCACATTACCTGTGGCAGTACCCCGAACAGCATCTTCAAGCGACTTTTTCAAAGAATCTAACGTGATGCCTAGTTTCTTTAACAAACTAATTGCCACACCTTCTCCTTCGCGAATCATTCCTAACAACAGGTGTTCTGCACCAATGTAATCATGACCCAAACGCAACGCTTCTTCCCGGCTTAAGGAAATCACCTCTTTTACCCGATTTGAAAATTTTGCTTCCATGTGTTTTATATTAGATTCTTTTGTAATGATTCAAAGTATTGTAAATGTATTGCTTTTTATTTAAACCTTATCAACAATATGAGGTTCATCATACTTACAAACGTAGTAAGTGCTTCTTTAGTTCTTCTTTTTTTGCTCTTTTATTGCAAATTTTGAATTTATTGCAACAATTCAGGTGAATCAAGTACCGCACAAAACAACAGGTCTATAATGCTGAGGTTAGTAACAAATTCATTGCCAAAAACCTGCTGATATCTTGGGCTGCCATTCTGCCTTTCGGAAGAATGTTGATGCGGTAGTATTTTTTCGCGCAGATCTTTATAGTAATCAGGTATTTCCTGCGCTTTAATATACGAATTTGATTCTGATAATTTCTTTTTAAATGTTAATTTTTCAAGACAGAGTGTCAGTAGTTCCAGATTCAAATCCCATAAATAGGTATGTTTTTTCAGTAAAACCGTAGAAATTTCATCCATGTAAAACTCAAAAAAGGGACTTTTCCCATAGGCCGAACGGATTGAACGATCGTGAATCTGAAACCAACGCTGAGAATAATCAATTTTAACGTCTTTTATATACCCCTCCCCACCATGCACAATTGGCACAATCAAGGACTCCCGTCCATTGGATGTAAGAATTTCGCACCGATTTCTAAAGGTCTGTTTCTGAAATGTTTCGTGGGCTTCAAGGATAATATGATCTGCTTCCGCAACTTCTCTAAAATAGGCAACAGAAGGTAAATAGTGTAAATCAATAAGAACAGTTACATTTTTACTTGTATTTTTGTCGCTGTCAGTCATCATATTTACATTCATGGTTCAAGGTCTCTTACGTATTATTTCTAAACTTCCATTCCCGCTTTTATACGGCTTGTCTTCTTTTACTGCCTTTGTACTACAACATATTGTCCGGTACAGAGCAAAGGTAATACATGAAAACTTACGAAACTCTTTTCCTGAAAAAAGCCTGGCAGAAATTAAAAAGATTACCAGGGATTTTTATCTGAACCTCACGGATGTGAGCTTTGAATCACTCAAACTCATCTCCATGAGCAGTGAACAACTAGAGAAACGTGTGCGTGTTACCAATATAGAACTGCCTTTATCTACGCTAAATAACGGACAATCCCACCTGGGATTAACTAGCCATCTTTGTAATTGGGAATGGTTACTGCAGATTTGTGCTATTAAATCGCCTTACCCGATTGATGCTGTATACAAACCGCTGCATAATGAAAAAATGGACAAGTTTATTTACAATCTCCGGGCTCGTTTTGGGGCACATCCGGTAGCCATGAAAGATACATTACGTGAGTTAATCAAAAACAGAAAAACGGTTCGCTCCATGGCCATGGTTGCAGATCAAACGCCGCCACACAGCGAGATACAGCATTGGAGCACTTTTTTGAATCAATACACAGCTTTCTATGTTGGAGGTGATAAGATTGGCGGAGCCATGCAGATGCCGGTGTTATTTGTCGGTATGAAACGTGTTAAGCGCGGTTATTACGAAGTAACGTTTGAGTTTTTAAAAAATCTTCCGGTAGCAAAAGAAGGTCATGAAGTAACGGAATTATTCATCAAACGCTTGGAGGCCGCGATTAAAGAACAACCAGCCAACTGGCTCTGGTCGCACAAACGCTGGAAACACTCACAAGCAAAAGTGGTTCGCAAAGGAACGGTGGTGTAGAAATCTTATACTATATAGCACCACTAAAACTAAACATAAAATTTTAAATACATAAATATAT
>JAGKWN010000051.1 GCA_021151805.1 Cytophagaceae bacterium
GTATTTTATCAGTTTATTATTAAAGCTATAAAAAGGCGAATTATCCGAATGCTGATCAAGATTTAATTTATCTTTTGTAAAATTAAAAAAATCAAAACCATAATTTTTGATGTATTCAAAATTATCAATCTCTGATAAATCTGTAATTAGTATAGTTGGA
This sequence comes from Cytophagaceae bacterium, assembly GCA_021151805.1. GTDB lineage: Bacteria > Bacteroidota > Bacteroidia > Cytophagales > Cytophagaceae > Cytophaga. Next base: position 161 of record JAGKWN010000051.1, read on the forward strand.
ATATTTTTTATATCAATATCACAAAAATCTGTTCCTCGTTCATGAATACAAGAAAACCCATCTATTATAATTTGTGAAACAGAATTATCAGTCAAATGCAGGGCAAGATTTGTAAGATTATTAGTTAGTAAAAATGGACTATTACTAGCATTTCCATTTTCATCAATCTTACCTACTTCAACATATTCAGATGGAGGTACAAGATTTAAATAAGTATCTTTTATTGAATCTTTGAAAGAATTATATCTGGAAACAATGCACGTTTTACTCTTTATGAATTCTTTATTGCCATAGGTTTCTATCTCCAATAAATACTCTAGAGGGGTGATATTTTTCTCTGGCAAAACCGACATCACTTTTCTTTGCGATGAAAGAATTTTCTTATTAGTACGTTGTAATTTTGTTATCTTCTTTAGTGGAATTGATATTTTAAGACTTGCAGAATTAACGGTTGATTTAGTTAAAAATACAGCACTCGGTTTATCACTATTGTTATCTAATCTAACCCATTGTACTACTGCCTCATTATTCAAAAGTAATTTATCACCTGCTTTAAAAAATTTATACGATTCAGAAATCTCATGCTTATATTGATTATAGTCATCCATTATTTGAATAAATGCAATAGGCATCGATAGCCATTGTGCTGCATATTCTTTTGAAGGAAATACTAAGCATAATTTATTTTTTCCATTTGATGCAAAAAAAGATGATACAACTTGAAGTGAATCTTTCAAAGGTGACAATAAAGAATAAAATTCCTTATGACCTACATTAGAATATTGTAGTTTTGAAATTAATTCCTGATTCATTCTTATTCACGTAAAAAGTAAGTTTATTTCTTCAAAAGAATATTTTTAATTGACGTTGCTAACTTTAATGCCATTAAGGGTGGGACAGCATTACCTATTTGTCTAAATACAGCATTCATTGAGCCTGCAAATTTAAACTCATCCGGAAAAGTTTGTAACCTCGCAGCTTCCCTAACAGAAATAGTTCTAGCTTGTTCACTATCATAATGAATGTGAGAATAGCTGTCTTTGCCTAAATGCGCCATTAAAGTTCTGGCTGGCATATCGGCTTCCATTTTTCTCCATTTATTTGGGAATTTACCTTCATCATATGGTGGCACTGTTTTTTCTAATATCTCCTGATAAGTTTTAGAGGTTTCGCTTAGAAGTTTACCACTTTTTTCCCTTTCCTTTTTTATTCGCTTTTCAAAAATAGATCTTGCAACTTGTAAAGCCTCTGGATATTGATCACCTGGTTTCATTTTGCGAAAAATTGGATAATCCCTTGGAAGATATCTTATAGCATTTGCAGAAACTTTTGTGGTTCCAGAATAACTAAACCAGGCTCTCATTAATTTTTGAAAGTCATTTTCGCATAATTCTGAATTATATCCTTTTTCTTTAGAAAGATCAGGAATGACTTTCTTTGAATCACTATTCAAATGCTCTTTAATAATTGGAAGATCTGATAAAGCTTGTTTAACTGTTAAAGCTGATAAAAGATCATTATGTACCTTAGGCGATGGAGTGTAGTATGGATTAGCTTCTGGATTTATATGCTTAAGTGCTACATTACGTGAACCGTGATATCCATTAGGAAGCTCTATATAGTGAGTTGGTGAAGGGAAAATGACATCACAATCTAAACTTTCATGAACAGCAATTAGAAACATTCTTTCTCTCATTTGAGGTATTCCATAATATACAGTATTCAAAAGAGTGTAGCGACATTTATAACCTTGCGCTGTCAAATCATGGCATACTGAATCTGCTATGTTGACACCTCCGTAATTAAGAATATCAGGAACATTCTCCATCAATAGAGCTAATGGTTTTAATTCCTTGACATACTCAAGATATCTCTTATACAACTGGCTTCTTGAATCATTTAGAAATGCATTTGAATCATTTTTAATCTCTCTCAATTTTGCCCTACCAACTCTTGTAAATGCCTGGCATGGTGGCCCACCTACTATGATATCTATATGTTCTTCAACATTACCTTTTAATCCTAGTTCTTCAAAAAGTTGATTAGGATCAGTTTCCATTATATCTCTGGCTTTTGCATGCACATCAAAATAAGATGTATTTGAATGAAAGTTCAAGGCATGCGATTTTGCAGCTTTTGGATCAAGCTCTATCGCTGCGATAATTTCATAGTCTGCTTTATGAAAACCAAGAGACAATCCCCCACATCCTGAGAATAGATCTAATAGTCTTAGTTTCCCGCCATTTTCTACGCGTTTAAGTTTAGAAGAAAAAAAAGCTTCATCGTTTATTTCTTCCGTTTTTATAATATTTTTTATCACTATTAATAATGTAATTGCTTCGAAAAAATATTTCACTTAAAAAACTTCTTACTCTCTTTCAGAGCCAGCAACTCATCCAGTTCGATTTCCAATGCAACCGCAATCCGGATGATGTTGATGAGTGACACATTCCGTTTGCCCAGTTCAATCTCTGCGTAATAGGACCGGCTGAGACCGGAAACAAAAGCGACCGTATCCTGTGAAAAATCCTTTGCTGTACGTAATGCTTTTAATTTTTCACCAAATGCTTTCAGAATTTTTTCTTCTGCAGCATCTTTTAATTCAATCGGCTGTTTGCTGTTGAGTGTCTTTTTCATTTTAAAACTTGTGAATAAGGGAATTATGTCACTTATCATCAACCCGATATGAGTGACATATAATTATATATATAAACAAAAAGTGCCTCCAGGATTGCTGGAAGCACTTTTTACACTTGCATAAAATTATTATTTCAGGATAATTTCTCCACCAAAGCAGATAAAGTATCATCTGCTTTTCCCTTTTTCAACTCACATTCCCATACATTCACAATCCTCCAGCCCAGCTCTGTTAATTGCTGGATATATTTCAGGTCATTGGCAATGTTCTTATTGATTTTTTTAGTCCACCATTCGGTGCGTGTTTTGGACATCACAAAATACTTACATCCTTCATGCCCATGCCAGAAACAGCCGTGTATGAAAATAACCGCTCTGTATTTCGGCAGTACTATATCCGGTTTGCCCGGCAGGTCCTTTACGTGTATGCGGTAACGGAATCCTTTAGAGAATAAAAATTTACGTACCAGCAGCTCAGGCTTGGTATCCTTGCCTTTGATGCGGCTCATGTTATAACTTCTTTGCTCTTTGGAGTGTACATCTGCCATGATGCTAGAACAGAAATTACGGGATAAAAATTCATAATATTTTACATAGCATTGCTACAACTAGAAAAGGATTATAAATCCAATTTTATCTGGCTTCGGAATTGCAAATTCCGAAGAGCTTAAGCAGTAAAAACAAAAGTCCGGCAGATCAGCTCTGCCGGACTTTCCTTTGCCCTTTGCACCATGAATTTATCATTCATTTCGCCGCGGCGAATCATCATTCATAATTCATAATTCATAATTCTCCTAAATCTCCTGCTTGAAGTCCATGTTGAAGTCAACACCAAAGGACAGCACCGCTATATGGCCTTTGACATAACCCTGCAGGTAACTTGGCTTGGGGTTGATGTGCGCGATCCCGCCCACATAAATATCAATATCCACCAGGTCGAGTCTACCTGATTTTACAGGGGTTTCATAGTCTGCAAAAATATGTATAAAGCCATGCGCTTCTACGCCGAGTTCATCAAAGGAAACTTTGGGGTTATACGTGAAAGCAATCCAGGCTTTGATCTCGATTCCGGCATTCACGCCGATACCCACACTCAGCGGACCTACAGAGAAGCCCTGGTAGAGATTCAGGTAATAGCCAATCCCTCCGCCGACTTCGGCTTTATACTGGTCAACATAGAGCCAGCCCATGATGCCCCAGGAGTTGCAGGCAAGGATCATGCGCACCGGAAACTCCCGCTCTCCAACAGCCATGCGCCAGAAACCCGGCTTGGTCTCAAACATGAACGAGCCTTGTCCGCAGATTGCACCCGGCTTCTGGATGATGATGGAACCATCCGCCAGGAAATGTTCTTCGGCAGAATTGTAGTACAGATGCAGCGCGCCGAGCACCATGGCCGTCGGGTCTTTCTCGAGTATGGAGACAGAGTTGTTCATCACCTGCACTTCGCCGTTGAAGTCAACGGTGAAGTGATCATCAGCCTTCAGAATATATTCTGCAGCCACCTGCACACGTACGGTCTTTCCTTTGTTCTGCGTATCAAACAGCACCAGATTGAAATACGCACCGAAGTCGGTTTTAGGATCGGGGATAATGCCTGTTCCTTTGTCGATCTCCATCATGCCTTTGTATACACGGCCCGTGCCGGCCACCAGCTGCACCGGACCGATGGTTGCGGGTGTTGTAAACGGTTTGCATTCCTTGCTGAGTGTACCGCCGGTCTTGCCTTCCGGATCACCCGGCGAGATCTGGCAGAACCAGTATTCATGCTGCTCTTTCTTACCGCTCAGATAGATCGCGTCTACACTGAAGGGCTTGGGCTGTTTCACGGTAACCGCGAAGGCTCCGCGCCAGGCATTGCCGTAAGTTTCATCTTTGATCTGGCGCAGCTGCCCTTTGAAGGAAACGTATTTGGTATTGATGGCAATGTTGGTCGGGTCCAGCGTAATGATCTGATCAATACGACCGCTCTTTAATTTTTCGCCAATATTATCAAAATTCATCTGCACGGCAGGCGGCGCAACGGCATTCAGCACCGGTGTATTGGCAAACATGTTCTGCAAAAGTTTATTTGCCTCCTTGCTTCCCAGGCGGGCCAGGTTGCTCGCTACAATGTTCGGTCCGTTCTGTATAAATCCGTCTGTAACTTTCTCGGCAACTTTACCCAGGTCAATATTACGGATCGCGTCAAGGGCGGTCTTCTCCAGCATGCCTGCGATATTCTTCGGCTTCACAAACGTGATGAGGTTTTTAGAAACACCCAGTAAAAGATCGGGCAGCTTATCGGTAATGCGTTTGGTAATCACAGATGCTTCGTAATTCCCGTTCAGCAATTCATCAGTCATGCCTGAAAGCTCACGCACCAGAAAGGCTTTGGTGCTGTCAACCAGCTGCGCATGGATAAACGCTTTGATCGGCTGCTGTATGTTCTGTGCTACTGACAAATTGATGCTGCGGTTGATCTCAATCGCCAGGTATTTGGAAATGGTATCGCCCACTTTCAGGAAATCTTCCGTAGGGTCGTATTCATCTTTTACAAATGCCTTTGCTACACGGTAAACAATGCTGTCAATGATCTTGTCAACTTCTGTGGCAACATAGCCGTTGATCTTCACCACCGACCTGGCTATACTTCGGTTGATCCGTGCAGAAAGGGTATCAGAGGCTTTGTCAATGGGCTTCACCATTACATCTACACCCAGTTTGATGAACTCGGTGAAGAACTGCTCCACGATCTCGTATTCCTTGTCAGACAGTTTTGCACGCAGCCCTCTGCGTACGTCTTCGTGTATATTCGCCGGTGACTGATCATCACTCTGATCAAGATCAAGCCCCGCCGGGTTGGATTGATACTGCGTCAGGGAAACACGCTGCGCCGCATCGGCAATGTTCTCTGCGCTGTTCTTCACTTCTGTCTGCAGCTGCTGCTTCAGTTCTTCTTTCTGCTTCTCAAGGGTTACTGCGGCAACGGCTTCGCTTACGGTACTGCCATTCTCCAGTTCTTTTTTATAGGCATCAGAATCTTCTTCAAAAGGAAGCAGTGAGCAATTAACCGTACTATAAATGTTTACCAGCGGCGGACCGGCATCTCCGCTGATCTCTTCGTTGATGCGCACGTTGCCGGAAAAGCCGAAGGCGTATTTACCCGCGCCTCTGCCCGCACCGATCGCTGTTACGGTAAACGGATAATCGGTAAGCTTGCCCTGGATCTGGTCGGTCAGGAACAGCGTTCCCTTGCGGGTATAAAACCCGATGTGGTAATCGCCCCAGGCACGGAAGCCGGTAATGCCTTCTGCACCGGCATCCAGGTAAGGCCAGTTCATATTCAACGACATGTCAAGCCGCTCCTGGTCGGCAAATACGGCCGAAAGAATTTTGATCTGCATAGCCTCTTCTGCTTTATCGGCATGGAAGGTATATTCAAAGTTATCGAGGTCGGTCATGTAGCCCGGATACAGGCCTTCCGCCGTAAGCACGGATGTGTAGTGGAACGGTGTGGTGGTGCTGATGAACGGCACCAGCATGGAACCTTTCAGAAAACTGTTCTCAACAGCATCGTGATAAATGCTGATCCTGAAATCGGTCAGGTACGAAGGGAAGGTATTGAAGTTTACCTGGTAGCCCGAAAACTGGCGGATGTAGCGGAACGTTTGTCCGTACACGTCCATGTAATACATATTACTGTCTGCAGCGGCAGGCTCGAGCAGATAGCGTGTATCAGATACAAAGGCCATCTGTCCTTTGCTGTCGAAGGCCGGCAGGAAATGCAGATTGGTCCTGTTGAAATAAATGCCTTTCCATAATTGATCTTCCGATTGTTTGCCTGGAGATTTTTCTTCACTTAAATCAATGATGTAATCCAGCGGATCCAGCTGGAAAGCAAGGTTGGGAACGGGTACAATGGACTGCACCGGCAGGGCCTGATCGTTGCTGATGTAGTACAGCTGGATGGCATTGTTGAAGGGCAGCGCAACTGCCTGGCGGATCGCTGCGGAACCTTTTACCGAAGGCGGACAGATCATGTTGCCATGGATATTCAGCGTGAATACATTCTGATATACCCGGATGTCGGAATAATCGGCCAGCTCCATCCGGTAGCCGCCTGGCTCCAGCAGGTCAAAGGCATTGCCCGCTGCCAGTTTCGATGCACCTATCAATGTATAGGTATTGTAATCATACCAGCCGGCATTGGCCCGCACATCTTTCTGCGTACCGGATACGGCATGCGGGAAAGGCCACTGCACATAGCCTTTCAGCTGCATGCCATAACGGTCCAGCTTTACATGTGAGGGATGGAACCAGGCTTTATTGTTTTCGGTCTCGTGCGGATTTAATTCAATGGCACTGAGGTCGCTCAGGGGCTGAACGATCTCGCCGTCGCCCATGGTAAAGTTACCGGCAACATGCTGCAGGTAGATATTCTGGAAATTCACTACCTGGTTCCGGCCATTGCCCAGCGATACATGGCCGGTACCGCTGAGCGCGGTGATATCGGCATTGCTGGTTTTATCTACATATACCACATGCATGCCGGCATAGAATTTTTCCAGCACCGGTGGACCGGTAAAGGTATTGATCCCACTTTCGGCAATCTGTTGTGAACCGGTATACGCCTGCACTTTCCAGGCATAGCTGCTCATGGCATCGAGCTTGATGGGCAGCTGCACCTGGTAAGAACTGGTAACAAATGTTTCGGGATATTTTGTTGAATAGAACGGTACGCCTGCCGCGACCGCATCTGCCGGTGTTTGTCCGTCTGCCATTTTGTAAAGCTGCAGCTCATAAGACACCTGCTGGTTGGGGATCAGGTTGTTTGGCTTGTTCCAGGAGAACAGCAGATCGTCGGTGAGACAGAAGCTGCCGTCGTCTACAGGCTTGAGCAGGGAGATCAGCCCGCCCATCGGATAACCGAAATAAAAATCACAAGCTTCGGAATAGCCGTTGTTCTTAAGCTGGATCTCCTCGCCGTTAAAGCGCGACTGTACACGGAACACATAGTGCTTACCGATATCCAGCAGCGGGTCCGAAACAGAATATACATAATTGGTTGTCATCATCCAGTCGCTGGTGTACACCAGCAGGGCCTGGCTGTTCTGGATCGCGTACTGCGGAATAGCGGTGGGGTTTGTAATTTCATACACCGTCAGCTGGTACTCTGCCGGCACGGTGGTAAGGCTGCTGTATACACCGGTCCAGGAGAAGAGGATCTGCTGCGGTTGTGCGGCCGACGTCGTAGTTCCGCAGCGCGGCGTGATCACAATGGGCACGGCCGGCAGCTGCATCTGGATAAAGGCGCAGGAGCTGTTTGAAAGAATCTTGGTGGTATGATAATCCATTACCTCTACACAAAGCGTATAGAAGCCTTCGGGCAGTTTATTGTTTTTAAAGATGTCGTTTGCAGAAGTACCTTTTACGATGGTGTTGGTGGCATTGAAATAAATACCCAGGTCTTCACCGCTGATGGTGTTTGGCCCCGGATAAAGCACCAGCGGTGCAGGCCTGAAATCGGGCCGGGTCTGGATGGAGATCCCGTTCCCCTCTATCGTTACACGCAGACGTGTTTCCCAGTAGGGTTCATTGAAATCATTGAAAGAAATATTTACCTGTGTGCGGTAAGCACTTGCGCCAACATAGTCAGAGATGTTGGTGGTAAACGGCGGACTGATGTTGGTATTTACCAGAAACGGATGCACCGTTGTCTGCGCAAATGCAGAAACACTGGCCGCAAGAAAAAGAAAAACAATGAATCGATTTTGTATCGACATAAAATATTTTGTTAATGGTTATATGCAGAACTCTGTCCCGCCTATTCAATACTCTGCTGCCCTATTGTACGCTTAACAATAACATCTTCGGGAATAATATCGTCTTCGGTCAATACAGCAAAAACAAAACTGTTACGTGTAAGATTATGTGATAAAATTAGCTTTGTTTTATCTTCAAATACAAACTCAAGTCCGATTTCACTGGGCAAGCCTTGTTGCTTTGAATTCATTTTTTTTGAGGTCAGAATATTGATGGATATAATCGTTTTATTTAACACGCTCCTGAAGTCATTATCAAAATCCATTACAGATGTTTTTTCTAAAACATCTGTATCTTCCAAGACATAAGCTTTTCTTTTATTTCCAGAAATATCTTTTTCACAACATAGAATTATTGAATTCAGATCTTCAGCTGAACCGAATGAATATTCAACTCCATTGTTGAAAATCAGCAAAATATTACCGTATGAATATTTAAAGAAAGATGTCAGATCATCGTACTTCTCTAAACCAACTTCATTTAAATAGTCTAAATGGTCCTGATAAGTTTCATAAGAGACTTTTATCATACCACTAATCTGTAGACCAATGATTTTTTCAAGCTCATCGATTTTTTCAGAAGGGACATTATTGTCAAATATATCTTTCAATTTTTAATCAGTTGTTTCATTTCAGCGGTATCCTTTTAAGAAGTTTCGAAGCATTTTATTGTATACTATCAAACGCGCCATTCATCACTCCAATAGTAATACCATGTTCCGTTTCCCATGAACATTTAAACTCCAAATTATAATATCTAAAATCTAAGAAGCTTACATCAAACCAAATTTGTTCCAAGTAAACATTTTTGTATGCATCGTCTTCAGTATATATATTAAATGAGCTTTATTAGCTTCAACCTCATTAATAAAACCATCTAAAGACACTTCGTTGTAACTTATATTTGAAACACAAGATTGATAATGATCCCAGATTTGTGATTTTAACCAAATCAGATTTTCCTGTTTGAAATCAATCAGTTCATTAACGATAGTCACAACTAAATTCATTTCTGGTTCTGATTCAACAGTAAGTATATTATGAGCAGACATCTTAACCTCTTTACCAAAAAATGGTAAAAACAAACTAATATCAAAATGTGGATATAATTCATCTTGTAAAAAATATCCTTTAGCTATTATCTCTTGCTTCGTAATTATTTTAATTTTCTCATTCATTAGTGGCAGATAAAATTTCTCATCAGTGTTAATTACTGCTTAAATGAAAAATATATACCCCCCTCTGTTATCGCATATACTCCACCAAGCTTTTTAAACTCAAATAGGGATTGAAGCGAATAATTAATTTTTAATAAAGGCTCAAACAAATACATACTATAATCAAAATCCGATGCTTTACCATATAAAGCATCATAGAGAACAAATATTTTCTTTTCCGTTGATATTTTTTGTATTCTTAGAAAGTCTTGATAATCCTGTGACCATACATCATCCAAAATCAGATCTGAAATAAGTAAAAGGTCTGGTGTAAAAACAATAGGGCAATTTTCAACTAATTCAGAAAAGGACGGAAGATCCTTTATAAAAGGTTTTCGCTCTTCCCAATCAAGTTCAAGTAGCTGGCTTAGTTTTTCTTTTTTTTCATGCAAGTCGCCTGTAAACCCTGGGTTATATGTTATAAAGTTTTCCATTCTATTTACTAACCTGTCTGAGTTTGGGAAATACTTAAAGACTTCACGAATATCATTCGGATCTATATCCATAAAAAGCGTGTAAAAATGGCCGTCTTCAAATACTTTTCCATTTTCACAAAACTCTGTCCAATCTTTAATCAGTTGTTTCATTATTATTTAATAATTGGTGGTAAAAGATTAGGATCTATTTTCCATCGTTCAATGAGAATTTTTAATCCCTCATTAAATTCCAGCAAAGAATTACTTTGCTGTATTAACGCTCTAAGTTCAATATGAAATGCGCTAGAGCCAGCTCCTCCATGAATAAACACTTCGCCGTTTACCGGATTTATCCCTGTTAAATCTAGTGTTTTCGTCCTAAACCTATGTATTTCTGACATAGGTATTTCCCAGGATTTAAATTTACTAATTTCACATACCATACACCATTCATGTAATCCCCCAGGATATCTTATTCTTGCCTCAAGCGCTTCTTTTAGAGTTGGATCGGCTAAAACTAATTCTAATTCCTGTTGAGTCAACTCATCAAACCATTTATGGAATAAATTATTATTTTTACTATTTGCCGGAATTTTACCATTTACAAGTATTTCTTCCAAAGACCTTGTAACTTCCCGAACAACAATAATATCTGTTGTTGGCGGATTGTTTGGATTTAAAGGGTCTCTGATTTCAACTGAAGCAGCATAATCACCCTCTGCATTTCGTACTGGTACACCTGCTTCATCCCTTAAAATTTCATTGATTTTATAAATTCCGTTCTTAATTCCTTGTGTTGGATCCTGCAGTATGGTCATTTTACGTTGCTGACCATCCAGTGTAACTAGAGTTACTTCTCTTACAAGAGCAAAGTCATTCCAATCCAGGTTTTTCACCACCTGTTTTGTTGCATCAAATACTTTAATTAAATAAGACGTTTGTGCAAATGTTGCTTCAATAAATTTAACCCCGTTCTTAACTGAAATTGTTAATACCTGTGCCGTACCTTTAAATGCAACCCGCATAGAAGCACCGGCAACTTTCCCAATGGCTTTACCTAAAATATCTAAGCGTTCAAGCGTAGTTAATGCAATCTTTATTGCAGAACCAGCCTTAGACCCTGCTGCAGCAGTACCGCCGGTAAAAACGGCAACGAGCACATCAAATGCTACCTGCCCGAGTGCATGGGAAAGGACACAAGGTTTTTTAACATCGAATTGCGACTTAACACCCTGCCACATCATTCCAGCAAACCCCCAAACGCCTCCTCCATTCGCGTCAATCATCCTCGACATCAATTCTGTCTCTTGTTTTGCCTTCGGATCATCAGCAAAACTCATAGACGCAAGCTTTGCTGCTTGTGGTAATGCATCCAGCAGACCTACAAAACCATCCCAGATGCCACACATAGCCGCGAATTGAATATCTGCAGCCGCTCCATACTTAGAACTGAACTCAGGGTCAACACTTCTTAAGCATACGTCTGTTATCTGTGCTGTTGGGGCCAGAATAATTTTTACCACCTGAACAAAAATAGGTGGGTTAAATTCATCACTGTTGCAATTCCACCATGTTTCAGGAATATATAAATTGCCTATCCCCGTACTTATCCAGTCTGCCAAAAGATAAGTTACCGTAGCCAAATCTTTCAACGAATATGTTTTACCCGTTAACGACTGATTCAGGCTGAACGAGCCACCATAACCAAAACCTCTTGAGTAAATAGAATTTATAATAGTCTCATTTACGCCTTCTTCAACAAGCCAGTTCCCGCCTTCTCCTTTTTTCAGCCACAATTTGATCTCACCATTCGGTGTAGGCATTTTATGGAAATCATCAATGTCTTTCTGATCCGTATCTTTATCAGAAAGAAAAACGATAACTTTGGATGTTCTAGATTTCCTCTTAGGATCTTCGGTTGACGCAATTGCTTTTTTTCCGTTGAAAAGATCCATAAGTGACGATAAATCTATATTCTGATCCTTCGTTTTATTAATGATCTTAGCACTCCCTGCACCAGAGCCTGATCCGTTCGTATTATTACAATTATCTATCTTTTCCTGGCAGGTTGTACCTGTCAGATCAATCGTTCCTTCTTCTGTTTTAAAGCTGCTTACTTCCGCACAGGTCTTAACTGTAAAGCTGTTGAAATACCAGCTGCTATTGGCATCCAGAGTTACAACAAATTTATCGTCTGGATAAAATTCAACCTGAAAACCTGAAGTTGAACCGGCCTGAGCCAGTCGTTTCATTTCAGCAAAAGGAAGAAACGCCGTGCTGGCTGTTCTTTGTATACCTGAAAGAGTTTTTGCAGTACCGTCTTTTTCAATAACAGGCTTATAGGAATAGGCGTATCTTTTACCTTCGTATAAAAATGAGGTCAGATAAATACCATCATATTGCTCTCCTGAAATTGGCACTGTAAACTGAATATATTGGCAGCTTTGCGTAAGGTATGTATTTGCTGATGAGGCAGCAGCTGTATAAGTGGGTTCAATAAAAGACAAATCCTCCGGATTAAATGTAAATGCCATTCCGGCAGTTTCATTTCTCTCCAGTAAAACATTTATAATGTTCGGTAAGCTAAGCGTTGTATTACCCAAAGAAGTTTTTGTTCCGGATAAATAAGTACTTGCCTCTGTATTCAGACTGGCTGTCTGCAGGATGTTTACCTGATAGCTCATGGATTGCCCGTCGGAAGAGATAACCGGCCAGATGTTGATCAACCCCAGTTCTGTACCTGATGTTGCCAGCTTCGAAAAAATAGCGGATGAATATGTTTCAACAGCCGCCATTGCTTCTTTGTTACCCAACGTACCAACAGGATATGCTGCATGAAGTACAGCCAGCACCTTACCATTGAATGTGCTGAGTTTTGTATTGATGTCAACGCCATCCTGTACTTCTATCAGGTCTGTCTGATAGGTATCTTTGAATTTATTGAAAAGATAGGTGCCTTCTTCTGCTTTGCCTGCTGCAACAAACAGCTTATTTGATTCAGTGATAGCTGCAAGCCGTGAGGCTGTTTCTTCTACATACACCGGCCCGTCAAATGCTAAGGCTTCAGTATGGCTGAAACAGCAAACCAGAAAAAGTATTATGTGCAGTAAATATAAAAAGCGCTGATTCATTCCTTATTTCGTGTTTAACTGAGCAGTTGTGGTAGCATTGACTTTTTCAACAATGAAGTCAACCAGAAATTCCTTTACTTCTTTTTCATCATCGGTAAGCAGCGACATGGTTATATCCGCTGCCAGTGTGCCGATATCATTTATGACCGCATCCCTGAAAGCAGCCCGCTTGGATGCATCCCGGGTGAGCTCTGCCAACACTTCCCTGTTTTTCCAGGCGAAGATAAATGCCATGCGTGCCAGATGTTCGGCATTCGCCTTATTAATATACTTACCTAAAAAAGAATGTGTTTTAATACTGGAAGGTATAGGCTCCTGTATAAATGCAGTGGAATCTGAACTGTACAAAGTTGTAGCCGTACCGGCTGCTGTTCCGCAAACCTGTTCAATCTTGGCAATCATCTGTTTGCGCAGATCCTCACTTAAGGCTTTATCTGCCTGGTACGCATCTTCTTTTGCCTGCGCGGAATCTACCAGTACCTGCATGGCGTCAACCAGCGCTTCTTCAAACACAGAAAGAACAGATTGTGAAATGACAGACAAGACATCATCACCGATAATGGTAAGTTTAAATGTATATGCTACCTTGTCTATTGTGGCTGTTATCTCATGTGCACCAACTGAGTCTTTATCAATAAATGCATGATAAGCTTCTGTTTCTGCACCATCCCATGTAATGCCGTTCTGCACAACCTCTTTGCTGATCCGGTCAATGAGATAAATGGCAACAACGGTGTCGGTCTGGTTACCTTTATTCTCATACAGACTCATCTCATGGCCGCTGCGGTATTCTTTATTTCCAACCTTGAATAAATATTTCGGCGCATACGTATCGCCGGCTGCGTCTTTCAGCATTTCCAGAAACAGTTCCGTAGCTTCCGTTACGTCTTTTCCTGATTCTTCAACAGTCGCATAGGTCTTATCTTTATAGATCGCTTCCATAGCCGTTTTAATGGGTACAAAAATTTCATCCGGCAATGTGTCTGAATGTGCGATCTCCAGCTCCAGCGTAAACGGCATCTCCAGATCTTTCACCGGCTTCAGCGTCCAGTAAAGATTTACATAGGGGTCAATGGGTTCAAACAGATTGATCTCACCAACCTTGCTTACCAGCCCGATCAGTACGCCATTGCCCTGCACCTTCATCAGCGGACTTACCAGTATATACGTTTCGTCTTCAAAGGCTTTGATGGATTGACTCAGGGACGAACTCCACAAAATGTCTTTCTTCATGCCGATCACGTCCTTCAGCCGTTTCAGCGCATAGCCGGCTTTGCTCAGACTATCGTTCACAGCCTTACTGTCTGCAGGGTCTACTTCATTACCCAGCTGTGCAGTCATAGCTTCGTTCATAGCCGTGGTATCTTCAGCCGAAAGAATCGGCGGCGCTACCTGCGCGGCGGCAGTCAGACTGAAAAGTAAAAAGTAAAGTAAAAGTATGCGGGGCATAAATATTAAAAGGATAACAAGTATTATTTTAAAATCATTTTTTCGTGTGACCCCGCTGGGGTCGTAAGATCAGGTAACTGTTTTGCTGTAAAGGTTTGACTCTTAACTGTGGTCTGTGTGTCACAGACCACTGACGAGCTCCTTAACCGTGGTCTGTGGCACACAGACCACTGTCCAAATGCAATACTCTGCGCGACTGCTCCATATAGATAATGAATCCAAAGGATCATTATCTATATGGAATGCATGTTAGGTCACAGTCGATTCCGGCAGGGCCGCACATTTCATACGAATAATATTAAAACTCACTTACCTTCTCCAGCGAAAAGCCTTTTACATCCAGCGTCTGATCCAGCAGAGTTTCTATGCCGCTGGCATCATACTTCAGGATCACATTTTTACCATCGCTGTTGCGCTTGGCGGTAGCGTACAACGTTCCATCTTCAAATGCCTCAATTTCATAAAACTTATATTTGCCTGTAGTAGCGCTGTAGGTAGTGTAGCTGTAATTATTCGACGCGTTTATTTTATAGATGGTCTGAAAACCCGAGGCGTCTTCTGCTGCCAGGAAAATGGTTTGGCTGTTCTTAAGATGATCGATTGCATGCACAGCTTTAAACGGCACGCTGGTGATCTGCTCAGGCGTATTTGACGTATTTTCCAGTTCATACATATTTGCCGTTGCAGTAGAACCTACATATGTGAACATGACCAGCTTATCAGCATATATGATCTTGTACGACTGAAAGCGGGAGAGAAAATCATTAATATTATTCGCTTTCAGATCAACCGAATTGATAAATGAAAAAGTATTGGTATTGGCATCAAAGCTTACCTTTTTAATGTGATCATCGGTTGACCGGTAACGGAACGAGCCATCCATGCCTGTCCAGTAGGCATTGTTACCGGCATCCGGCACAATGGCTGCCGCCGTACTGTTGAATACAATTGTTTTATTTTTTCCAAAACCAATAGTCACCCATGCCATGATATTGCCATCTGCATCCGGCTCAAAGGTATTCACCATGTAAATAGAATCTGACACCAGGTTTTTACCGGTTATGAATGCAGGATTCCCCAGGGAAAGGCGGACAACTGCATTCCGGACTACATCCCGGGCAGATAAAAAATAGAGCTGGTTGCTGCCGTTATAAACAACATCCTGCTGACTCAGCAGATCGTTGTTAGTCGTTTTCGGCGGCCCGCCATACCCATCAACAGTCACCAGAGAGCTATCTGTCTTTTTAAGTAAATAGCCGTTTGCCGGAACATTGCCCTGCCGGGCAAAACTGAGTAACATATAATCCGGTGTAGCATTGGCTATGGTCAGCGGACGCATCTTTTCGCTTACATCTGTTCCGCCGCCGTCCTTCAGGATCAGCTGTTCCACGCTGCCATCCTCTTTGATCGCATACAACCGGTTGGTACTCGTTTGTAATTCAGTTTCTTCTTTACCAATGAAAAAAAGTTTCGCATCTTTCACCGGAACAGTATTAAAGGAAAATGCATACGGATCCACCTCTTCTTCTTTCTTTTTACAGGAAAGGAAAGTACTGCATGCGACTAAACTCAGAACAATAAACCTTGTTTTCATGAATGTTGGTTTTAAAATAATATGGTTAATAAGCCAGCTTAATAATATAAGCCAGTACATAATAAGGCGGCCTGTTTTCGATCGGCTGAACAGCACTTGAGGCAACGGCGTCCTGAACGGTAACAGCAGGCTGCTGAACATCTGTCGTATTATATCGGGTATCCTCAAAATTAGAAGCCGCGTCTTCTCCTCCACCTGCATTCTTCCCAACGGTTTTATCCTGCTGAAAGACATCATTGAAACCATGATTATGCGGGGTTTGCGTTGCGGTATGCGAATGTGGCGCCACACCACTTTGTGCACCAGTCAAACGCACCTGTTTGGCATCTGTGCTGTTCGCACCGGTGGATGTACCATCAGCGTCGGCAAAGGCAGGGCCGACTTTTTGTGTTGCATTGTAATCCGGGTCAGCCGGGTCATAGCCAACGATAAAACGTCCCTTCAGATCCGGTGTGCCGTTTGCACCATCGCACAGTGCCCAGCCTACGGGCAATGCCGCCGGATCGCCCGACCACATAATGATCGACCCAACCGGCATGGCGCCTTCGCCATAGATCTTCGGTGCCGTAATACTTTCTCCTGCCGTGATGGTTTTGCTCGCAGCAATATCTCCAACTACATCCAGTCTTTTTGCCGGGGTGGCAGTACCGATCCCTACATTGCTGAAGGTTGTAGTAATGGTATCCGTATTGCCGCCGTTCTCAATCACTTCAGACTGCCACGCATTCAGCGCATACCACTTGCCATCGTTGGCCTGGTAATAGTAATAGAGCTTCTTGGTTGTATCGTACACCAGCAGGGAGTTTGCCATGTCGGTCATGCCCAGGCGCGCTGCTTCGTCTATCCGCGGAATCAGCAAGCCCTTTGTCGGCGAGGTAATATCCAGCGCTGCCGAAGGATCGGGATTGGTGGTGTTAACACCCACCTGTGCCTGTACACGGCTGCTGCATACAAGCAGACAGATCGCGAAACAGATAAAAAGATGTTTTTTCATAAATGGTTATTTAACTTGTACATGTTGCTGGTTGGAACGAATAAACGTGCCGTCATTGAAATACAGGCGCACTTCATACGTTCCGTTCGCGGAAGCGCTCTCTGTAATTTTAAAGGTATTATTCTGTTGAAGGGATTCCATAGCTCTGAATTCCTTTTCCGTATCGGTACGAATGTATAACACATAGCCCTTAAAAGCATTCGTACCCGTATACTGCCAGGTAAAGGTAATGCTTTTATTTTTCTTCTTATAATCCAGCGTCAGTTCCTGCCTGGCTGCATCATTCAGCACGGGCTTGTAGTTATAGGCAAAACCTGTTGACCGTTCAGATTCATTGCCGGTTTTATCAACCGCGGCAATATAAAGGATGAGCGGTCCGGCTGCAGCCGGCGTAAATACATATTCACAGGGATCCGCTGGCAGCAATTCCATGTTCAAACGTTTAATGGTGCGCTGCACGGTATCCTTTAAATAGATCACATACCCGCTCAGATCTTTTTCAAAATTACGGATCCAGATCACGCGCAGCTGCTGGTCATCTGCAGCCGTAACTGATTTGATGAACGGCTTGCCCGGCGGAATAATATCCGGCATGGCCGCGCTTACCGTATCACTATACTTGCTTCTATTGTAACTGGTATCTACCGCGCGCACGGCATAAAAGAATCTGTTGGTCGCGGCTTTATTGATCGTATCAATATACGTGGTGTGGAGATACGGATCTTTGTTCAGCAGGACCATGGTATTCATACCGCTGCCGCCAATACCGCGGTATACATAATACCCCCACAGATCTTTTTCCGTGTTTGCTTTCCAGCTCAGCTGAATGCGGCCGGTATCTGCTTTCGCTATAAGCCCCAGCGGCATCTCCGGTTCAAATACATCTTCCACATTTGCAATGATGCGTTCCGAGGCCGATTCATTACCTGCAGTATCTACTGCGGAAATAAAATAATAATAAGGTGAAGGATAGTCTACACTATCCACCCAGGTAGATGTAGGTTTATTAAACGGTTCCGTTGTAAGCCGCTGATACACGCCATCACTTTTTGTTCCGCGGTAGATGTAGTACCCTTTCAGATCAGGATCCTGAACCGGAATATAACTCATGTATACATTTAAGTGGTATACCGAATCAAGCTTCAGCTTCGGACGCATAGGTGCAGTACGGTCTTTTACATAGCAGAAATAAGAAGTGCTGCGTTTGGTTTCATAACCAAAGAAGTCCACACCACTTAACTGATATTCATACAAGGTGTTTTCCTGCAGACTATCGTCTTCATACATACGCTCCGGTTTTACAGGCTTTCCCAGTGAGTCAACAGACTGATTCACCATCACCGGATTTTTATTTACACGGATAAATTCGGTTTCACCTTTTACTCTTCGGTAAACATTCACCGCCCAGAAACGCAATGGTTCGTCTTTCCACATAAAGGAAATTCTTTTCTTGCCGGGAGTAAGTTTTATTTCCTGCATTGGACTTTCAAATTGTTCCGTTGCCTGTACCTTTACAGCCGCTGTAATACCAATCTCCTTGGGAGCTCCGCTGATGAGCTGTACAATTTTATAACGGTAACTTTTCCCTTCAACAACAGTAGAATCATTGTAGTAAACACCCAAAAATTTTGCCAGGTCATTGCTTTCAAAAGCTTTTATCCAAACAGATAGCAGTGTTATACCATCCAGCT
Source organism: Cytophagaceae bacterium (assembly GCA_021151805.1). Taxonomy (GTDB): domain Bacteria; phylum Bacteroidota; class Bacteroidia; order Cytophagales; family Cytophagaceae; genus Cytophaga. The sequence continues at coordinate 19,094 of JAGKWN010000051.1, forward strand.
GTGAAGGTTTTTTTTCCTGTAAAAGCTGCTCGAAAAAAATCAGGTCTTCATCTTTTTGTTTCGCCAGTGAATCTATTTTTTTCAGCGGCATAATAGGTTTGTCGTTTACACGCAGCCAGCCACCAGCATTGCCTTCCTGTCTGTAAATATACACACCGGCACCAGCTTCAATTTTTTCAGTGAACCATTTTATCTCTACATGTATTTTCCCATGCTGCTTACCTTTATTATGCGCAAACACATGTGCCTTCATTGGCTGTTGCGCATAGCCCATAAAGCCTGTCAACAGCAGGATCATACTAAAAATTATTTCCTTATATTTTTTAGAATACATATGCATATATAATATTTGCTCTCCACTCACTGCTTGTCTGTATCAATGCATTTTTCTGTTTACGTTGCATCCAGTTCAGATCGATATTGAATGAATGATGTTTCCCTTGCTTTACAGAAAGCGCTGCCCGGTTGATCAACGTATGTCCTGTGTTTACATGTTCAACACTATTGGTTACATAAGATGCATTGTAACTAAGCCGCAGGGCCTTGCCGATTTTTTTCGACACCCCGACATTCGGTCCCAGCATCTGATTATATAAACCGTTGCTGGTATTGAAAGTAGAAAGGATATTCAGGTTGAAACTTAATTGTGCAGGCACAAACGTGATGTTGTAACCGGCAGTACCCGAATAGAAATCTGAGTTGTTGCCACGCGAATCCCGTGCCTTTTGCCAGCTTAGCGTTGCCATAATCCCGTGCCTGACCAAACTGTCGCCTACAGAATAATTACTGTTCAGTGATGCGTTCTGTGTAACCTGGTTATAACGGATAGAATCACTATTCTGCTGCAGGTTTAATTGATTGGCTGTAAAATTTGTATTATTGAATTTGGTATTTGATAAAAAATTTGAATACTGCGTCGCAAAATTCCAGCGTATATTGGGCGCATACATTAGTGAACCGGCAAAGGCATTACGTGCAGCCTGCTGCGTGAGCTTATGATCCAGATTGTTTCGCTGCACACCTTCCGTCAGTGATACGGTCATTTTTTGCTGCAGCATTTTCCAGGTAATCCCCCCGCTGATGTCTTCAATGTCGTTATTCAGAAATACAGACCCCATGGTGCGGTATTGCGGACCAACCCTGCGATAAGCAAACTTCAGCTGATAATTTCTCTGGTTGTAATTGATGGACGTCTGAAAAGCATTATTCACTTTTGTTGATGTATTGGTTTGAAAAAAACTGCCAAGACCATTCAGGTACCGGTTAGTGACAACATCCGAAGCATCACCTCTGTAATCAGTTGTGTAAGCGCTCATAGCAAACTCGGCATCAACAACGATGTGCTGGTTGAGTGGCTGCTTTGTTACAATTCCCCAGACCAGATTCATACCGGGCGCGATATTGGCCAGCTTAGCAACCGAATCATTCACTGTTCCGGCGTCGTCTTTGCCTCTGAATAATTGAAATGCAACGGACCGCCCGTTCTTCTGGTAACCGACCTGTCCGCCGTACCCCCAGCGTTCATAAGCTGGAGAACCAGAGACCAGGCCTTCGGATTGATATCCATTCACCCCCTTTTGGAATCTTCCATATAATATGCTTACAAAAAACGGAGAGCTGGAAGGACGATATTCTACACCGCCGCCAAGAAAGACGGAACCTCCCACCGTATAGGTGGAATATTGAAGTGAGCGATATCCTGCATGTACAGTCCATGCTTTATAGCGCGGACTCATGCCGTATTGGTTGAAAGGTTGTGTATAGCTGCGGTTCTGCTGACTAAACTGAAAAGATACGGGCACAGCAACAACTCCAAAAACTGTCGCATTTAAATTCCCCCCAATCATCCAGTACCAGGGATCCCTGCGGGCAGGCATACCTTGCGATTGATAGAATGTATTGGTAATATTCAGACCGCCATTGATCTTAACAGGTTGCTTCCAGTTTATCTTTTCCAGATCCTGCGCCACAAGTATGCGGCAAAGAAAAAACAAAAGCAGAAAAGCAATTGTACGTTTACCTCTAAAATACACCGCTTAGTCTTTGATTAATTTGTAGGTGTAAATTTTTCCCATCGACTGAAACTCCAGCAGATACATACCGGGAGTCAGTTGCTGCAACGGAATGTCGGTTACTACATTCTGTTCTGCATAATCGCTTTGCAGATGTTTACGACCCAGCATATCAAAAATAGAAATCGAAGAAGGGAAGACATCTGTAAGCTCAGCATCTACGGTTACCACACTGCTGCATGGGTTTGGATAATAGCTGAATGAACTTAAGATTTGCCCATAACTTTTATCCAGATCACGTGTTGGTGGCCGCACAGCTATCGTATCATCTTTCTTCCTCAGATCTGAACAGAATCCGTTACTCACCTGCAGGGTTGTTGTATAAAAGCCCGCTTCGCTATAAATATGCGATGTATCTTCCCTGTCTGCTGAAGTCCCGTCGCCAAAATTCCAGATGTAGCTCATGGCTGCAGTAGTGTTTTTAGAAAAAGAAAAATTCACAAATACAACCGTATCTTCTACAAATGCATACGAAGATGATAGATAGATTGCTTCTACATAATTTGGGTCGCTGGGCGCACAGGTGGCATTATCAGAAGCCGGAGCAAGAGTGATACGCTCTGTTCCTAAATTCCTGTAGTAGGGAGAAGCGATCGTATCCAGCAGTTCATCCACCACGCCTCCGCGCGGGAACCATACCGGGCGCGAAGACTTGAATGAATAAAGCTGTAGCAACGTTTCATTGCTTGGATTATCAGTATCAAAATACCGCAGCACAATATTGTCAACCGGCAACGTGTTTGTTGTTGTAATATCAAAGTAACGGGCAATACTGCCTGCACCTGCTTCCGGGAAAACAGTATGCCCTCTTGAAATAGTAGTTGTACCAAAGGTTTGCAAAGGCGACTCGATAAATAAACCCAGGCCGGCAATATCGGTTGTCTTAGTCAAAAACTGCAGATTGCGGGTTGTCGTAACCACACCATCAACAGCGTATATGCGGTTATCATTTGTTTCATTATACAGCGCGCCTTTATTTTTCAAATCAACCGTATAATTATCTATATATAAATTACCCTGTACAAAAGATACCAGTGAATCAATGGTAATATCATGCTCAAGCATAACATTACCGGCGGGTTTATCCAGACTCAGTATATTGAAATTCCAGTTGCCGATAATCTTCTGATCCTGGTTGCCGTTCAAAATGGTTTCACCAACCGGATTAGGCAAGCCTACCGTACTTGGATTAAGATTTTTAATATCCTGCTCTACATAGATACTGCCGCCATTGAAGGTAATAGCATTAGTCTGATACTCGCCTCCTACATATAAGATGCCGCCTTCGGCTATGGTAACAGGAGCATCCTGGTACAAGCCGGTAAATGCTGCCTGAGACCATGCATGTTCAGTAGCATTCAGCATGATTAAAAAGACAGCCAGTTGAATAAAAATCTTCATTTTTAAAAGAATAAATGAAACTACAATTTTTAAAAATACTATCATTCCATTTAGTATCAAAATAATTAAGCATGAGAGAATTTTAATTTAAAAAATTAAAAAATATGTTTAAACAGCAAATTAACTTATGTAAATATATCACTGCAGATTTTTATTCTTATTCATCTCATATTTAAAGCAACCATACAGAAACGGCTGAACAACCGGCAAAACTACAAAACGGGTTCTTCCTGCTATGGTATCTCAGTATATGTTTGCACCTGACAAAATCCTAAGTAGCCTATGGGTTGTCCCACCTTTTTCCCACCTCTATCCCACCTCTGTCCCACCTCTCTCTCACATCAAAGGCATATCAATCACATGAAACAAGGGTGGGAATAGGCAGCAACAAGCCCGGTAATACGTGTGATAAAGAATGTAAACATTATCGTCTCCGTTGGATTGCTCACCGGATAATATGTCCTTTAAGAAAAACCCAGTAAAAGAAAAGTCCGGCAGATCAGCTCTGCCGGACTTTTTCTTTGTTCCCCGCTACAATGAATAATCATTCATCATTCATAATTCATAATTCATAATTCATAATTCATCATTCATAATAATTACTTGATCACAATCTTGCCAAAACCTTTCGTCGCGTCAAAACGGATCAGGTTTTTATCCGGGTTGATCACATCGATCTGCACCTTCTCGCCATCTACCTCACAGCTCTTCGGCGTGAAGTTCAGGCCATGCACCATGATCTCATACGTATTATACACAGGATTGTAGGAGCCTTCAATGTTCTGTGTAATGGTGAATGATTTCTTATCGCCATTTGTTACAAATGTTTTATAGCAATATACTCCTTCGGTGTATTCATATCCATCGCCTTTGTCTTCGTACAGGTAGCTTGTATATTCTCCGCTGTTTACATACACATGCAAAAACAATGCTTCCGGATCAAACTCGCCTACATACTGCATAATTGGAGCCATCGGAATAACAGAACCTGCTTTCACAAATAACGGTATACGATCCAGGGCTGCTTCTGCCCATACTTCCTGCTTGCCTTCAAATTCCTGATCATCCCAGTAGTAGTACCACTTGCCTTCCGGTAAATACAGCCAGCGGCCATCTACTTTCTCTGATAGAATCGGACATACCAGCAAATTGTCGCCCATGCAGAATTCATCCTGTCTGTTGTAAGTTTCTGTATCATCCTGCGCCAGGAACGGTAATGGACGCAGCGTAGGCATGCCTGTCTGCACATGCTGGTAGAAGGTTGTATAAATATATGGCAGCAATTTATAACGCAGCTCAATGAATTTCTTGGTCAGCAATTCCACTTCCACGCCAAACGACCATGGTTCCTGATCACCGTGGTCACCGGATGAATGCACGCGGCAAAACATATGGAAAATTCCCAGCTGAATCCAGCGTACAAACAACTCACCCGACGGAGAACCGATGAACCCACCGATGTCTGTTCCGCAATACGAAACACCCGATACACTCAGGCGCTGGCACTGATTATTGGCGATTGCCAAATGTTCCCATGAGGCAACGTTATCGCCCGTCCATACAGACGAATATTTCTGTAAGCCGGAATAACCGGAACGTGTAATTACAAACGGTCGTTTATTATCGCCGAATTTCTTCACGCCTTCATATGTTGCGCGCGCCATCTGCATACCATACACGTTGTGTGCTTTTCTATGGCTGCACGGATCGCCGTCGTAATCGTGACGCACATCGTTCGGGAAGGTTTCAATTTCAAATACTGCCGGCTCATTCATGTCGTTCCATACGCCACGCACGCCGGTATCCATCAGGCCTTCAAACAGACCTGCCCACCACTCACGCACTTCCGGACGCGTAAAGTCCGGGAAGTTACATTCACCTGGCCATACAGCACCTTTCATCAACGGACCATCCATACGTTTGCAGAAATAGCCTTTCTCCAAACCTTCTTTATATACCCAGTAATTCGGATCTATTTTTATACCCGGATCAATGATCACAACGGTTTTAAAACCTTGCGCCTCCAGGTCCTGGATCATTTTTTTCGGTTTCGGGAAATGTTCCGGATGCCAGGTAAAGCATCTGAATCCATCCATATAATCGATGTCCAGGTAGAATGCATCGCAAGGAATTTTACGGGTACGGAATTCAGAAGTAATTTCACGCACTTGCTTTTCCGGATAGTAACTCCATTTGCATTGATGGAAGCCTAGCGCCCACAATGGCGGCAGCTCCGGCTTGCTTGTCATTTCCGTATACTTCTGCACCACATTCAACAAGTCCGGACCGTAAATGAAATAGTAATTCATTTCTCCTCCCTGCGCCCAGAAGGATGTTGCATTCTTACGTTCAAAACCAAAATCAAAAAATGTACGGAATGAATTATCGAAGAAAATACCGTACGCTACTTTATGGTGCATCCCGATAAAGAAGGGAATATTTTTATACAGAGGATCTGAGTCTTTACCAAAGGCATACGTATCCTTGCCCCAGTTCTCAAAACGTTTTTCACGGATATCGGTATCGGTAGGCTTATCGCCCAGGCCATAGAAACGTTCACCGGCCTGGCCTTTGCGTGTATTGAAAACAATTTCACCGCCATGTTTTTTGTGTTCTTCCCAGTGGAATCCTTTCTCATCTTCAGAGATCACCAGGCCTTTTTTATCCAGAATTTTAATAAGCATACGCTCCTTCTGAATTTCACAATCAAGCTTTGCTGTCTTAATAACAAAGTATTCTTCTTCTTCACTTACGTCCAGGTGTTCGATGTGCTGCTGATAATGCTGTGCATGCGAATACGAAAAGTCACGGTGAAAATTTCCCAAGGCAGAAAAACGGAAACGGATGATCGCGTCCGAAACAATCTTGACCTCTAAAACTGTCTGCTGTCCATAGAAATAAAAACGATTTTCAATCTTCTCCCACCTTTCCACGACACCGGCATTCTGTTGCGAAGCCTGCTTGTCGTGATTGATATTCATGTAACTTTCCATACAATTCCTATTTCTGTAATACAGTTTCTTTCTACACACTAAAATAGAATAAAAAAAAGGCTATTGCGAACCTAATAATTGTATTTTTCTTACAATCGCAGACGAAAATTTCAATAACTTATGTTAAACCCATTCTTTTTTAAAGTTTCATCTCTTTATCATAGGTTTTTATCTCTGCTAGGCGTATTTTTAAGAACAGGAATTTTATAACCGCTCGCGCATTTTGTCGCTGCTATGAAAAAAACAAAGGTTTTAATGTTGGGTTGGGAATTCCCTCCGATTATCAACGGGGGGTTGGGAGTTGCTTGTCTGGGCTTGAGCAAAGCGCTGGCAAAGCAGGTAAACCTTACGTTAATTTTGCCTAAAAGCGATCATTCCCTACTCCTGAACCAGATCGATATTATTGGATTAAATCAACAGGAACGGGTTCGCATCCGCGAAGATTTCCAGACCGATTTTTATGCAGAACTAGAGAACGTTTATACCCTTCCTGCCAATATTCTACCTTACCCTTCAAGCGTTGCAGCACCTGTAGCTACAACGAAGAAGGTAAAAAAATCCCGCACGAAAAAAGTCGTTAGTACCGAGTTCTACAAACCGTTTGAGATCGATGCCTTGTATGGTGAAGATACCATACAAAAGGTGATTGAATATGCGACCATCAGCGCAGACATGTGCATGGACTGGAAATTTGATGTGATCCATTGCCACGACTGGATGACCATGCTGGCAGGTGTTGAGATCAAACAGCGCACAGGTAAACCGCTGGTGCTGCATGTACACTCATTGGAGTACGACCGCAACCAGGGTAATAATAACAACTGGGTATACCAGGTAGAAAAACATGCTATGGAAATGGCCGATGTAATCTTACCAGTGAGCGATTATACCGGCAGCATTGCCATTAAACACTACGGCATCAATCCCCGTAAGATTCATTCCGTACACAACGGAGTTGAAAAGATCAAGCCGTTTAAAATTGAAAAGCCTTTCCCTGAAAAAATAGTTCTGTTTATTGGCCGCGTAACGCAGCAAAAAGGTCCGGAATATTTTATTGAAGTTGCTTCCAAAGTATTGAAAGAATATCCGATGGCACGCTTTGTTGTTGCCGGCACGGGAGACAAACTGAAAGAACTGATCGAGACCGGTGCGCACAAGCACTTAGGTTTAAATATACATTTCACCGGTTTCTTAAGTAAAGAAAAAATACACGACCTGCTTGCCATGGCTGATGTATACTGCATGCCATCGGTTTCCGAACCTTTTGGTCTGTCAGCACTCGAAGCCGCGCAGTTTGGCGTACCCTGTGTGGTGTCCAAACAATCGGGTGTATCAGAAGTATTGATCGGTGCATTAAAAGTTGATTTCTGGGATGTCGATAAAATGGCGCATTATATCCTCATGCTGTTACAGGATCCGGCGTTTGCAAAAACCGTTTCGGCAAACGCACACTTTGACCTGGAGCATTGCACCTGGGAAAATGCAGCCGTTGAGATCAAAGACATTTACGACCAACTTCTAGCTTAGCTCTCTATGCGTTCTGTTACGCTTTGTTTTGAGGTTCACCAGCCTTTCCGCATTAAACCATTTACATTTTTCGATATCGGAAAAAATGTTCCGTTTGAAGACGAAGATCATAACAAACTGGTGATCGACCGCATTGCCGACAATTGCTATCTTCCTACCAATAAGATTCTGCTGCAGCAGATTAAAAAATACAAAGGTCTGTTCCGTGTAGCCTTCTCTATCAGCGGCACCACGATTGAACAGTTCAAGCTTTACCGTCCGGATGTGATCGATTCTTTTCTCGCTCTGGCCAAAACAGAGTGTGTAGAATTCCTGGCAGAGACTTACTACCACAGCTTAAGCAGTATTTATTCAAAAGAGGAGTTTTTATTACAGGTTGAAGCACAGCGAAAAATCATCCGCTCTACCTTCGGCTACCAGACCGAAGTATTCCGGAATACAGAACTGATTCATAACAATGAAATTGCAGCAACGGTAAAAGAAATGGGGCTGAAAGGCATGATTACCGAAGGCGTACAGCACCTACTGGGAACCATGAGTACCAATAAGGTGTATAGCCCGGCGCATACCTCCTTCCCTGTTATCCTGCGCAACTGTAAACTATCTGACGACCTGGCCTTCCGTTTTTCAGATAAAAACTGGAAAGGCTATCCCCTGACAGTCGAAAAATATGCTTCCTGGATCAAGCGTTCCTTAAAAAAGAATGAAAATGCGACTATTTATGTCGACTATGAGACATTTGGTGAGCATCAGAAGAAGAATAGCGGTATCTTTACGTTCCTGCGCAAATTACCGGGTATGCTGATCGATGATTACGGGATTGAATTTCTGACCCCATCGGAAGTGATTGATACCATGGAAATCCATGATGTGTACGATGCACATGAAACGATTTCGTGGGCAGACCTTGAAAAAGATCTTTCAGCGTGGTGCCAGAACAGCATGCAGAAAGAAGCACTTGAAAAAATATACAGCCTGGAACCTTTGATCCGCAAAATGCAGGTCAGAAGACATACAGATAAGTGGTCGAAGCTGCTGACCTCCGATCACTTCTACTACATGAGTACCAAAGGCTACAGCGATGGTGAAGTACACCAGTACTTCAGTCCGTTTAACAGTCCGCATGACGCGTACATACATTATATGAATGTAGTAGCGGATTTTGAGCTGGAAATCAGAAAAAAGAAACTGTTTAAGTAATTATAAATTATGAGTTATGAATTATGAATTGAAGGTTCATGATGAAAAGATCAATTCATAACTCTTAGATCAGTTTTTGAACATACCTATATAAACCGCAAAAACATTAAGATAAAATTTCATAATTCATAATTCATAATTCATAATTCATAATTCATAATTCATAATTCATAATTCATAATTCATAATTCATAATTCATAATTCATAATTCATAATTCATATTAATG
>JAGKWN010000183.1 GCA_021151805.1 Cytophagaceae bacterium
GATTACTGTCAATGCAGCTCCAGCAGCAAGCATCACCGCTCCTGTTACCTCCTTCTGTGCCGGAGGTTCGGCAGTGCTTACAGCAAGTACCGGTGCTTCCTACAAATGGTTCAACGGCACCACCCAGGTGGGAACTGCGGCAACCTATACCGCAACAGCTGCGGGGGCTTATACCGTGGAAGTAACAAACAGCTCGGGCTGTAAAGCTACATCAGATCCTACAGTAATTACTGCTGGTGCAATACAAGCAACACCAACAATCGCAGCAACAACAAACACGATTTGTGCAGGTGGATCGGCAGTATTAACGGCAAGCGCTGGCGATTCTTACAAATGGTTCAACGGAACAACGCAGGTGGCAACGACTGCTACGTATACAGCTGCTGCTGCAGGTTCATATACCGTAGAAGTAACCAATAGTGCTGGTTGCAAAGCTACTTCAGATCCTACAGTGATTACAGTTGGTGCAATACAAGCAACACCTACAATCGCGGCAACAACAAACACGATTTGTGCAGGTGGATCGGCAGTATTAACGGCAAGCGCTGGCGATTCTTACAAATGGTTCAACGGAACAACGCAGGTGGCAACAGCTGCCACCTACACAGCTACTGATGCCGGTTCTTATACCGTAGAAGTTGCAAACAGCGCCGGCTGTAGAGCAACGTCAGTTCCTACCGTTATCACACAAATACAACCGAAAGTCTGGTATGCAGATACAGACGGCGATGGACTGGGTGACCCTGCAGTAAGTCTTACCGTATGCTGGCAGCCAACCGGCTATGTAGATGTAGCCGGAGATCTTTGTCCCTCGAGCGTTGACAAGAACTGTCTGGATTGTTCAGGCAAGGCAAACGGTACTGCATACCTGGATGATTGCTCCGTATGCGTAGGCGGCAACACAGGAAAAACAGCTTGTGTATCTACAGCTACTGTCAATGGTACTTCGGCAAACATTCTGGTTATCCCTCAACCATTCGACAACAGCACAACGATTTCTGTAAAAAATCTGGGCTTGATACAATCCATCACAACCATCAGTGCTTCCGGTGCCATTGTAGATTACATACAAGAAATCGGAGCCGATGAAATAATCATTGGTCAGGATCTCGCAGCTGGCTTGTATTCTGTAATCATTATCACAGATAAAGGAACTTACACAACCAAGATTGTAAAAAAATAAATATACCCGTATATTTATTCATTGAGTCGATTTAGCATTCTCTACTAACATTCATATAAAACAATGAAATTAGCCGTCATTACTACGTGTACTGCGATATTATTTTTTCTGTCGGGCTTCACGACACATGAAATAAAAATATCCACCAGTGAAATAACCTTAGCCAATACAAGTATCAAAATCCGGATTAAATTATTTGCTGATGATTTAACTTCATGCTTATCACAAATTGCCAAGAAACACATTCCATTTGATGGTACAACTGTTGATTCCAAAACGCTGGTTTTACTTAATGATTATGTAAAACAAAACTTTGTATGCTCGATCAATAATGTAAATGTAAGCTACCGTTTTGTAAACTCCGTCATTGATAATAATCAGGACACGCAATTAAAAACGGTTGAACTGAACTATATTGCTGATTACAAAACCGGACAACTCATAAAAAAATGTCTCCTTAAAAACACATTACTATTTGACGGATCTCCGGAACAAAAAAATATTACAAAAGTCGCTTTAATTCCAAACAAGGAAACCCAAACAATCATTATAGAAAACATTAAGGAGGAAATACAAAAAGAGATTATTTACTAAAATTCAAACAATCGAATAAATTACACGCCCATTTCTGTTACTTTTTCCTTCTTGCCTTGTAGTTACTTGTGAATTGAATTTATTCACTTTAAACCAGGATTTATATGAAAAAGGCTTCAGTAATTTATCGTTTAGACAGTATCGTTTTTACAAATCAAATCGTATTTACAACATCCTTTTAATACGCAGGGGTTGATGTTTTCAGAACATCAACCCCTGTTTTTATTCTGGCACCAGAGAAAAAAAACATTACGAAACAAGAAATGCAGGAATTCGGAACGTACTTATTATTAGGATTTGAACATATTTCAGATATAAAAGGGTTTGATCACATACTCTTTATATTAACCTTATGCTGTATCTATTCCATTACAGACTGGAAAAATGTATTGATCCTGATAACAGGATTTACCTTAGGACATACCATCACACTTGCATTATCTGCACTGAAGATTATCCTTATTAATTCTTATCTGATTGAAATCCTTATCCCGCTTACCATTTTAGTAACCAGTATTTCAAATTTATTCTTCTCTCCTACTAAAACACAAAATAACATTCATTACATTTTTGCCCTATTCTTCGGATGTATTCACGGTATGGGGTTTTCAAACTATTTCAACGCCATTGCCATGAGCGACAATATCCTGCTTGAACTGGCCAGCTTCAATATTGGTCTTGAAATAGGTCAGATCTGTATTGTTATCTTATTCTTTCTATTGTATAGCATACTCCAGAATATTTTTAAAATTATACAACAGGAATGGAAACTCTTTTTTTCAGGAGCCGGTGCAGCAAGTGCTATTATTTTAATCATTGAAAGACTTTAACCCTATGCATACCATCAAATACATACTTTCATTTCTTTTTTTCCTGCAGCTTTTGATTGTATGCGAAGCTAATTGTACAATCGAAAATAATGGAACAGAAAATAGTATTACAATTACATCCCATAGCTTAATTGCGCCAACAGGCACCAGGTATCAATGGTATCTCAACACATTGAAAATTGAAGGAGCAACCACACAGGAATTGGAAGTCAGTCATGCAGGTATATACAAGCTTGAAATGACAGACCTTTATGGAAATGTATTTGAAACGCAGACCATTATAGGGCTAACTGCTGCCGGAGCGATCATCCGAGTTTTTACCATTGGAGATTCAACCGTACAGGATTATACAGCTGGTTATTATCCTCGAAAAGGATGGGGACAAGTACTTCCTGTATTTTTTAATACAGCGAATGTAACAGTGATCAATAAAGCCGTTGGAGGAACAAGCTCCAAAAGCTTTTTCAATAACTATTGGTCAGCAGTACGCGACAATTTACAGACAGGCGATTTTGTTTTCATTCAATTTGGAATCAATGACCGGAATAATGCAGACCCTGCCCGTTATACACCAACAGGTGGTGAATTCGAAAGTTATCTTACAAAATATGTAAATGAAACAAAATCGAAAGGTGCTTTCCCAGTACTGGTTACAACCGTGCGAAGAAATGCATGGAATGCAGACGGAACTGTTTATGATGCCTATCACGACCATCCTGTAGCAACAAGAACAGTAGCTAAAAGTTTGGGTGTTCCATTAATTGATCTGGATGCAAAAGCGAAAGTTCTACTTGAATCTCTTGGTGAAACGTATGCAACCAGACTTTTATATAATAACTACCTTGCAGGAGAATATCCCAACTACCCGAACGGCAATGCCGACAATGTGCATTTTCAGGAAATGGGTGCAATCGAAATGGCAAAATTGGTTACTCAGGGAATAAGAGATTTAAGCAAAGACGCTAATGTAAGTAAGCTTATCCCTTTTTTAAAACCTGAATATCAGATTGCAGTCGCTGTAAATCCACTTGGTGCAGATAGTGTAACCACACATACAACAACATACCCACAAGGATTAACCATTACATTAAAAACAATACCCAAGAAAACAAGTACGTTCCAAAAATGGAACAATGCTACTGGCACACAATTATCAACGGCTCTTTTCACAACAGTCACATCCGGGACTGCATCAACATCCTACACGGCCGTATACAAAGGCTCAACAGCCTGTTCAGCGGGCATCACCGCTCCTGTTACATCTTTCTGCACCGGAGGTTCTGTTGTATTAACAGCAAGCACTGGCGCTTCTTATAAATGGTTTAATGGAACAACACAGGTTGGAACAGCTGATACGTATACAGCAACCGCTGCGGGTTCATATACCGTGGAAGTAACCAATGCATCCGGCTGTAAAGCTATATCTGCTTCAAAAGTAATAACGTTAAATCCTTTACCTGTTATCACTTCTTATGTAAAAGTTGATGCCGGCGCATGGCTCACTGCAACAACAGCTACTGTATGTGAAAACAGCACCGTAAATTTCGGTCCGCAACCCAATGTCGCAGCCGGATGGAGCTGGACGGGTCCCAACAATTTCACATCTACACTTAGAAATCCGGTACTCACAGGTGTAAGCTCTGCTACTGCGGGCAATTATATTGCCATTTACACCGATGCAAATGGATGCAAAGCAACGAATACCTTTAGCTTGCAGGTTTCAAAACCGACAGCAAGCATCACAGCACCAGCCACATCATTCTGTTCCGGTGGTTCTGTAACATTAACAGCAAGCACTGGCGCTTCATACAAATGGTTCAACGGAGCAACACAGGTTGGAACAGCTGCAACGTATACAGCAACTGCTGCTGGTTCATTTACGGTAGAGGTAACCAATGCCGC
>JAGKWN010000052.1 GCA_021151805.1 Cytophagaceae bacterium
GTAACTGCATTTTCAACAACTAATTCTTTTTCCTCTTTGGGGATTATAATTTTATCAATATTGTCAATAGCCTCTTTAATCTTTTTTTCTAAATCTTTTACCAAATCATTAATTTCATCGAAATCAATTTTAGTAAGAAAATTGTTGTGCGCAATTATACAACGCAATTCATACAAGCGATTCCATTTTTTATTCAAATAATCATCTTCACAATTAACATATAACTTGAAATATCGCTCCCAATTGGATTTGGGAATATATTCTTTTAACGAATCTAAAGTCAACTCAGATATCTGCTTACAATTTTTCAGTTGTTTAAACAAGTTGTTAATATCATGCGTTTGATAAGGTTTAAATAGGAAGTCTGCCAATTGAATAAAATCCGTTTCGTGCAAAAAATTTGTATTTTCCTCCTTACCTTTTCTTTTCAAAGTAGATTTGACTTCATTTGGAATGGTTTCATTAGCCCAGTTTATTCCTACGTTTGTAAGCATAAATGTAGTGATAAGCTTGCGCAATAAATTCTCAATTTTATTTATTTCAGGATATGCTTTTATTGAATAATAATTAGAGATATCATCCCATAATACATTTACATTTCCTTCTGCTCTATATATCTGCTCTCTAATTATTTTCAGCAAATCAATGAAACTAGAAATTATTAATTCATCTGTACCTGTAATTTTTATTTTAAAATAACGTTGTTCTTTGTCTTTAACATCACTTGTAAAAATCTCGTATTTAAATTCATGCCCATTATAAAGTAATAAATCTTTTTTTATAGTTAGAGAAGAATTTGTTTCAAGTAATTTATTAAAAGACTCCGTAGTGTCACAAAAAGCCCCTTTATGTTTTATCATTACTAAATATTCAACTCTGTAATCTTTCATAATTTATTTTTGAATATTTAAAGTACAATAGAATAAAACATATAATACATTTCTACTGCTTGTCTTTTATATAAACGCATATAGCTCCAAATCATTATTGGCACTATGCATGTATAACATATTAATATTTGAAAAATTTGAACATCTATAATACTTCCCCAAAATAAATGGGCAGAAATTCTAAGAAGAACATATACTGAAAATGCGCCTGCTATGTTCCTAGAAAACCCTGACAAGTTTACAAAATGTTTGATATTTTTTGTACAAGAGGGGTGTCGCGCATTTATATAGGAGGACACGAGCCAATAATAATCTTTTGGACTTACTTCATATCCGAATACGGAATTGATTTTATTTTGAAATTTATCTCTAAATTTAACCTCAAAAGGTTTTCGATAATTTATGCTTATAGTACCTAATAATAAAGTATTTGTTATAAAACGATAAATTGAATATAATATAAATTGAATAAAAACAAATATTGCTCGATACCAATGAGATTGGTTTATCCTTAATTTGTAATTTCGAATTGGTCGGGGCATGAATAAATTTTCTGTTGGATTTCTGAAAAAACGCTTAATTTTAAGCTTGGCCATAAAACTAGAAAAAGCCGATATAATGTGACCTGTTAAATAGCAAAAAATTATAAATATGAGAAATGTAACAATGCCGTAACCTCCGCTAGGCTTGAAATAAATAAAATCTAAAAAATAATTCAATTTGAAATTCAATCCAGCATCTTCAATTCCCTTTAAGGATTTATGTTCGGACAAATATCTCAAAATTTTTGAACAATCATAATCTATTATTATTAATGCAAAGAAAAAAAATCCCGGTAAAATGTATCCAAATATGTCATACAAACCAAGTGACTGTTTGACTTCTACTACTTTTTCGTCTAATCCCATTTAAAATAATATAGTTATGATTATGATAAATATAACATTTTATGCATTTTTTATAACACCCAGCCCAGCTCTTCGGAATTTCCACCCCAAGTTGGCGTTCTCAACTCTCACCTTCCCACGACTCAACCCGCTGTTGTGCCAACGGCCAACAGTCCATTACTCTATCCTACCAGCTAAATCATTTAACATCACAGAGCTGAGGCTTGTTGGCCGCTGGCGCAACAAGAGGTAAAAGTTGTTCAGATCATTACAAACAAAAAACCAACTGGCGCCAGTCTTCAGACTGGTGTCTATCATTCCGCAGTCTTTGACTGCAATTGTATAATACTAGTCTAAGACTAGAAAATAAAAGGTACTTGCCTCCGCTGCGCTCAGACTAGCACCAGAGCCGACCGCCAACCAGATTACAGGAGCATCTGTTGTAAAATTAAATAACCAGGATATAACAGCAACCTACAACAATCAACTCGTTCATTCACCCCCATTTCGTTTACCTTATGTATGCATGGGTTTTATTTTCGGCATTAGTTTTTAGTGAACAGCCTCGCATCTTGGTGGAGTCTACAGAGCAGACATAATTCCATTTCATTTATTAATAATTATTTCAGGACCGTCGGTGAACATAAATCAATTCAATAACACATCACAGATACAGTTTATAGGCGAATCAGGAAGATATCATTCTTTCATTTATCAAACATTTACTGCCTGAGAACTCCGACAAGGCTGCTCAGGTTAGTGTTCAGTAGATAATATATTCAATGATTCCGTCATGGTTGAGTGACCTTTACCTGAATCAATGTGCTAGACTTTTTACCTTTACATTTTGCCCCCAACAGGTATTAATATGACTTTTACAGTTTTTTCTTTAAAAGTCTAAATCTGATATTTACTATTCGAAATGTTTTGATTTGATAAATTATAGTTTTTTCATCCTAAGTTGGCGTCATCAACTCTCACCTTCCCACGACTCAACCTGCTGTTGTGTCAACGACCAACAGCGCACAACTCTATCCTACCAGCTAAATTATTTAACATCACAGAGTAGAGGCTTGTTGGCCGCTGGCACAACAAGAGGTAAAAGCTGTTCAGATCAGAGTAAACAAAAAAATCCGGCTCTCGCCGGATTTTCCTTTTTACCATCCGCGGCGGCTGACTGCTATTCATACACAATCTTTCCCTGCATTTCTTCGCCGACACGGTCGAGAAATTGTAAGAGGAAATACAGATCAGCAGCGAGCTGATGTAATTCGCTTGGTTGTGAATCTTCGCAGCCACGGCGGAGTGACTCATAACGGGGTGATGACGCAGGAATAAGCAATGACAATGCGATAGAACATCGTTTAAATTATGGTTCAGATAGGTTTGATTGTAACACATATTGATCGTTAATTTCTGCAAACAGCCTACATCATTCATTTGGCGACAAAGCCGAACTATGCATGGCAAAAATAAATATGCACCTTTTCATTCCTTTGCATTATTCATCGCCTGGTAAATAAGAGGCAGGTATTTAGCTACAAAATTGTAGGATTGCCAACCGGCGTTTTCTACGTTCCACCATTGATGATTGACAACAATCACGCATTTAAGATCCGGAAAAACAAGTAAAAATTGGCCTGCATAGCCTAAACAATAGTTTACTTTTTCGGTCTCATATGTTGTCTGGTACCAGCACAGACCAACCTTTGAATTCGGAAGTCCCCATGACATTTCTCTTTTTAAGCTTCCATCGTAAAGCAAAGCTATATAGGAATCGGAAATAATATGTGAACCATTCACCACTCCTTTGTGTATGAGCAGGCTTCCGATCTTAGCAAGATCTACCGCCCGCAGTGCGAAGTTAATGCCGGCACCATCGTAATAGCCGTCACGTAATTTCTCCCAATGGTACTCTGTAATGCCTAATGGTTTAAATAAATATTCGTTTGCAAAATCTGCGGTTTCCATTTTAGTGGCTTTTGTTACGATAGCCGACAATAGATGTGTAGCCGGAGAATTGTACCGATACTCTTTACCAGGGTCCGATAACAAGGGTTGCGCAAGCAAAAATGCGCTGGGGTTTGGATTGCTCATCCATACACTCATTTTACTCCATTCTTCAAAATCTGCCAGCCCGCTAGTGTGGTTCATAACATGCGGGATCGTAATGCGCTTTTTTGCAGGATATATATCCTTAGCTAATTCAGGAAAAAAATCAGTGAGCGGTTGATCCAGACTTTGCAGATATCCTTTATCCAACGCAATACCTACCAGCAGTGACATTACGCTTTTGGTGATAGACTTTACATCCAGTAGATCCTTTTCTGTCTTACCATTATAGAATTGTTTGAAAATAGTCTGATCATTTTTTATCACTACTACCGAATACAAACCTTTATCAGACAATAGCTCGGGCAGTTGCAGCGAATCATTAGCCAGAATAACTATAGGTAAAACCGCAAAAAAAACAAAAAGATTTTTTTTCATAATATAAAAGTGTTGGTTAACTATTTGCTTCCTTATTTAACAAAAATTTAAGTTCATGCTGATGGAAGTATCAGCATTATTTTATAGTGCAAAATATTCATCTCCGAAAAACATAACCTCTTGAAGAAAATTCTACTCTTGAATATATGTATTTTTACCTATGTTGCAAAAGACCTATTAGAATTGAAATGGCTGTACACGGCATAATTCCTACCTGGCGCCCGAAAACAAAATGCCCCGGCAATAGTCGCCAGGGCATTTTGTTAAGCAATATTCATTTCGCTCTATCAATCTTCTTTCAACGTCATTTCAGAACCATCTGCTGCCTGCAATACGATCTTCTCTTTACTGAGATCCATAATGGTAAAATTTTCTGAAACATCTTTCCCTTCAAAATGCATGATCAATGTATGACTTCCTTCTGTAGCCCACGTACCGGTTGATGTCTGCTCAGCATCTGTAATAGAGAATCTGCCATCGTTGAAGAAACTCAACGTCTCATCTTTTTCTTCGGAAGTAGTTTTTACTTTATCTCCCGAAGCATCCGTTTGTCTGGCTATATGCCACTTCTTACTCGTTGATCCGGCAAGAAGCTCTGCAATATTGTCCTTAACATCTTCTGCCTTTTTTGTGCCTTTGGTTGCTTCTGCAGTTGCTGTGCTTTCTTTTTTATCTCCGCATGATACCGCAAAAATCACAAAAAGAAAAAGTGCACTAATTTGAATAATAAATCTTTTCATAGCTGTTACATTAAATTTTTGGAATAATAATCTTTTGTCCGGGATGAATCAGATCCGGATCTTTAATGACATCCTGATTGGCTTCGTAAATCGTTTTCCATTTCATAGGATCTCCATAAAAATGTTTGGCAATTTTAGAAAGCGAGTCACCGCTTACGATTGTATATTCCTGCGCCTGGCTTACAGGTGCACCAGTAGATACCGGCTTGTCAGCCTTAGTCTCTACTTTCTTTTCAACGCCTTTGTTGAAGAAATCCATTAGTCCCATAGTTGTACTTGTTTATATAAAATCGTTCGTAAAAGATTTTTAAGTTTAAGCTTTTTGCTTTTGCTGAATCGCGCGGCTGATGATGGAACCTAATCCACCATACCCTCTTCCGCCACTCAGGTTGCCAAATATGGAACCCAGTCCGCCTGCTCTGCTGCCGAATAAT
Source organism: Cytophagaceae bacterium (assembly GCA_021151805.1). Taxonomy (GTDB): domain Bacteria; phylum Bacteroidota; class Bacteroidia; order Cytophagales; family Cytophagaceae; genus Cytophaga. Next base: position 5,442 of record JAGKWN010000052.1, read on the forward strand.
GAACCTAACAAACTTCCACCTAATGCTCCGCCTAAACCACCGGTTCTTACATTCCCCGACTGCGAGCGACCACGAACCATTTTAGATAATATCAATGGCGCGGCCAACCCAAGCAAACCTTTTACAATACTGCTTACTGGTATATTGGCATTTTTAAGTATATCAGTAATTCCTGTTTTTTCTAAAAAGCCTTTATCTGTTGCTTCTTCAGGAGAAGTGACTGCCACATTGCTTTTTTCTACTACGTTTGCCAATGCCTGTGTTTGCTGCTGAGAAATGCCCAGGTACAAACATATGCCATTGATTTTTTCCTGTTCCTCCGCGGTATATTTCCCGTCAGATTTTGCAAAAGAAATAATGTCAGTAATGAGTGCAAAACGCAGGTCGCTTTGTTTCAGAATATCCAGGTATTCGGATAATCTCAGGTTCAGATTGTCTTTTGCAGCATCTTCAGCGATTTGTGGATCTATGCCTGCGGCTTCCGCTAATGTTGTCAGATATTCCAATTCATCTTCGGTGGCAATACGATCAGCTGTGGCAACCGATGCAATAATACCTATATACGCTTGTTTTTCTTCTGCTGTATATTCATCTAATAATCCAGTGTATTCCATATCCAGTTCAGGTTAAAATTTTGATAATGAAATTTAGTCGAAAAAGACAACTGGGGTTTTATATAAAATTGTAAACTACTTTCATTTAAACACTATTCTAAAAATTTCCGGCCTTGTCAGAGTTCCCAAGACGGCAGAAAATGTACAATAGGATAATTTCTCTTGGTTTCCGACAAGCCTGCGTCAGCTTGCCGGAGACCTGGAAATAATATTTTCCCATCAACACATAATTACTTTCCGGGAACCGACAAAGGCGAGATTCTCCAGGCTTATGTACCCGGAACGTGCCAAAGCAAAGGGATTACAAAACACAGTATTATTTTATTTACAATTACTGCTGATGGTTGGATGGAAGATATAAAAGTAAGCCAGGGTGTAAACATTGTGCTGCACAAGTAAGTGATGCGTACAATTAAACTGATCTCCTTTTCAAGTCCGGCAATGTTAACGGAAAACCTCAAAGTATCTGTGTAAAGCAAAGGGTTAAGTTTACTCTTCAAACTGACAACATAAAATCAGGCGCTCGCCGGATTTTATGTTGTCAGGACATTGCCTTCCGAATATAAATCATTTCTTCATTGCCTTCGCAATCATCTTTTCGTTTTGAAGTGCAGCAACCGATAACGGCAAAAATTTCTTTGTAAGAAACGCTACCAATCTGTTTTGACTGCCGGGAATGATGGAAAGTTTTTTCCCAAAATGACGAAAAGCTTCTGCAGCTACATCTTCTGCAGGCATAGTTTTCACAGGTGTTTTAGACCAGTCTACTCCCATCTGCTCATACATGGCCGTCTCTGTAACACCGGGTGATAATACTGATACATCCACACCGGATGTTTTCAGTTCGGCATACAAGGATATCCCGAAGCTCAGTACAAAAGATTTAGTAGCTGCATAGGTTGCAAAATACGGACTTGGAATATGCCCCACCAGGCTCGAAATAAATAATATGCCGCCTCTTTTCTTTTCAGCCATGCGCTTGGCAAAATGATGCGCCAGCACTACGGTTGATGTTACATTCAAGTCGATTACCTTTTTTTCTTTTTCCAATGATGCCCCTACAAATGGCCCATCGCTTTCAATGCCGGCAGATAATATTAAAAACCCGATATCATCTGCATGAGTTTCTTTAATTAATATATTGATGCCGGCTTCTGTTGAAAGGTCTGCAGAAAAATTCTTCACCTGTACAGAAAACCGTTTCTGTATATAGGCTGAAGTTTCTTCAAGCTTTCTGCGGTCACGTGCTGCCAGGATAATATTTAATCCCCGCTCGGCAGCTTCGAGTGCAAGCGCTTTACCGATTCCTGAACTGGCGCCGGTAACAAGCGCCCATGAACCATATTTTTCAATAAATGTCTTTCCAGCTTTCATAATTAATCTGTTTTATTTATTATTTTTACTTGCTTAATGAAAGTAAAAATAATAATTACTTTTAAAATGCAAGTAATAATATGGAAATAAATTTCAGGTCCTCATGTCCGATCAGTTCCGCGTTGGATATCATTGGCGACAAATGGTCGCTCCTGATCATAAGGGATATGATGTTTTTCGGCAAAAAAACGTTTAGTGAATTTGCCGGATCTTATGAGAAGATCGCTACCAATATTCTTGCAGCCCGGCTGGCAGGGCTGGAGCAAACGGGACTGATCAGCAAAAGCAAATTGCCGGAAAATAAAAAAACAAATATCTATGCCTTAACACAGACGGGTATTGATTACCTGCCGGTATTAATTGAAGTGATCCTGTGGAGCGAGGTACATCTGGCGACTCATATCTCAAAAGAGATGAAGCAACTGGCAGTAAAAATCCGCAAGGACAAAGCGGGCTTTACAAAAGCGTATCACCAAAAACTACTGGCTGAACTTAAAGCAAAGTAATTTTTAAGCATTAATTCAAATTACTAATTTTTTTACCAAAAACCTTAAATAAGCTAAATAATTTAGTAAATTTAAGGTATGTCAGACCGCATTCAGCAAAAACTTCAGATCCTGGCAGATGCAGCGAAATACGATGTATCCTGCTCTTCCAGCGGCAGCACGCGCAAAAATCACAACAAAGGCCTGGGCGATACGGGCAATGGCATCTGCCACACGTACACCGAAGACGGCCGCTGTGTATCGTTATTAAAAATTCTCCTTACCAATGTCTGCATTTATGATTGTGCGTATTGCGTAACCCGTAAAAGCAATGATATTCAGCGCGCTGCCTTTACCGTGCAGGAAGTGGTTGACCTTACCATCAATTTCTACCGACGCAATTATATTGAAGGCTTGTTCCTGAGTTCGGGCATCTTTAAAAACGCTGATTACACCATGGAACGGCTGGTGCTGATCGCAAAGAAACTCCGCACCGAACATAAATTCAATGGATATATCCACCTCAAATCCATACCCGGTGCAAGTGATGAGATCATGCACGAAGCGGGCCTTTATGCAGACCGCTTAAGCATCAATATCGAGATCCCGACGGATAGCGGACTGAAACTGCTGGCACCGGAAAAGAACCGCAGCGATATGATCCAGCCAATGCGGTATCTTAAAAACGAGATCATCCTGAAAACCGAAGAAAAAAAGCTTTTTAAAAAAGCACCGGTGTTTGCGCCCGCAGGACAAAGCACGCAGATGATCATTGGCGCAGCAAATGAATCCGATAAGGATATCATGCTGCTTTCCGCTGCGTTCTATAAAAACTTTAACCTGAAACGTGTGTATTATTCGGGTTATGTACCGATCAGCCACGACGGGCGTTTGCCGGGGATCGGCAGCGCCGTACCCATGGTGCGTGAAAACAGGTTATACCAGACAGACTGGCTGCTGCGCTTCTACGGCTTTAAAGTAGATGAAATTGTAAACGAGCACCACCCCAACCTGGATCTTGATATTGATCCCAAACTCAGCTGGGCATTACGCAACCTGCATGTCTTTCCGATAGACATTAATAAAGCAGACATTCAGCAGATCCTGCGTGTGCCGGGCATTGGCCTGCAGTCTGCCCAGAAGATCATCTCGGCACGCAGGTTTCAGAAATTAAACTGGGAACATTTAAAGAAGATCGGCCTTGCGGTAAACCGGGCAAAATATTTTATTACCTGCAGCAGCAATCAATATGAACGCAGAGACCTGACAGAGATGCGCATCAAGCAATTCATTCTCTCTGGTTCTGATTCAAAATACCTGAAAACATCGAGTCAGCAGTTAACGCTTTTCTGAAATGATAACCCTCATATATGACGGCAGCTGGAACGGCCTGCTTACATCGGTCTTTGAAGCCTATGAGCGCAAACTCAGCGATGCGTTGATAGAACCCGAACAGCATCACCAGCCTTCTATGTTCCGCGCTGGTCTGCGCGTATATACCGATGAAACAAAAGCACAACGTGTATGGAAAGGATTGAAAAAATATCTTGCTGCTGACACATGCCTGCAGTTATACGCTGCATACCTATCTGAAATTCCTGACATCGGACAGACCATTTACCAGTACATGCAGCAGGTCTTTAAGCGTCAGGCTTCACCGGAAGGGGATTACGCCAACGCAGCTGTATTACGCATTGCCCAGGTGAGTAAAATGGTTCACCGGGAAAAACACCGCATGGAGGCATTCATTCGTTTTCAACTGACACAGGACGGCTTGTATTATGCCGGCATTGAACCAGACTTCAATGTGATACCTTTACTGCTGAAACATTTCAAAAACCGTTATGCAGACCAGCGCTGGCTGATCTATGATATTAAAAGGTTATATGGAATATATTACGACCTGCATACAGTTGAAGAAATTGAAATCAACCTTTCTGAAAAAGTAAAAGCCGGTACTATGTATGCAGAACTCTTTCATACGGATGAAACACTGTACCAAACCTTGTGGAAAGATTATTTTAAGCACGTTAATATTACAGAACGCAAAAACACCAGGCTCCACCTGCAGCACGTACCCAGACGTTACTGGAAATATTTAACAGAGAAACAGTTTTGATTTCCCTACACCAGGAAAATTTTAAAAACTGAAAATTTGTCTTTTAATCCCGTCATTTTTTCAGTTTTCAGAAAAAAATTAATTCATTACACTGAAATTTTTACAGTCTTATTGCGTCATTAATCAGTTGGTATTTGATTTGTTTTACAAAGATATATACGTTTAAACCATTAATAAAAAGGAGGTACTTATGACACTTGTAAAAAGAAATGGAAACTTTCCGTTTATTTTCGACGAACTGTTAGGCCGCAATCCGTATAACTGGGGTCTTACAGACTATTCTAAAACGAATACAACTGTTCCGGCAGTGAACATAAAAGAAACACCTGAAAATTTCGCTGTTGAAGTGGCTGCACCCGGAATGAATAAAAAAGATTTCAGCATCAAGCTTGAAGGAAATGTATTGACAATCCGTTCCGAAAAAACTGCTGAAAAAGAAGAACAGCAAGGCACCAAATATACAACGAGGGAATTCAGTTATCAGTCCTTTGAACGTTCATTCACATTGCCTAAAGACACTGTTGATACGGAGAAAATTGAAGCGAAATATGAAGATGGTGTATTGTATCTGCAGATTCCTAAAAAGGAAAAAGAGAAAGCAAAAGAACCGAGAATGATTGAGATTGCTTAATCAACATACTAACCAATTAAATAAAAACAGCCGCATTCATACGGCTGTTTTTTATTTAAGCATCCACTCAGAATTTGTCTCCCGCCCCACTGGCGCCAGCCTTAGCGATAGCGGATCCGCGCGATGGATCTGAATGCAATTATAATAATATAAATACTGGTCTAAGACTCCACCTGGCGCCAGTCTTAGCGATAGCGGGGACTGGTGCCTACCATTCGGCAGTCTCTGACTGCATATTAAAAAAATATAAACCAGTCAGAGACTGGAAAATAATAAACACTAGTCTCCGCTGCGCTCAGACTAGCACCAGTGCCGAAATAAAAGGTACCAGTCTCAGCCCTGCCTTTTCGGGGTTCCCAAACAAACAAAAAACTATTTTATAAATAACTGATCATTCCCTGGGGTGTCCGACAAGTCTTTGTTAGCGAAACGACATAAAAATACCTGCTCATTATTTAAATGAATTCAATAACACATATCAGAGCTTTATAGAAAACAGCTTATTGGAGACATGGAAAATAGCACACTTCCGTTTAATAACCATTTGTTGTCCGGAAACTCCGACATGGTTTTTTGTGAAGAAATGCAGGATATCGGAAACAGTGCGAATGTTATGCGATTACTTCATTCCCTGTTCAACTTTTACCAGATACGCTTCTTTAGTAATCAACTCCATTCGGATCAGCGTTGCACCGCTTCCATTCTCTGTCGAATATTTTGCCAATACATAATACGCTTTCCCTTTTTCTAAGACAATATGCAGCATACCATTCTGAATGTTGTTATTTTTCAGATGTGTGATTATATCTACTTCAGAAGCAGTTGTAGCATGCAGATAGGATGTGTTGTTAGGTAACAAAAATGCAAACGAATCTGACAGGCTCATTTTAAAAGGTACTGCTGACCCATAAAATACATTGGGCCGTATGAAATAGATGTAAGAAGAGTCGGGGCTCAATGTATGTTCTTTCACAAATGTATTTTTCTCAACATTCACATACGTCGGTTTTGTAGTAGTGGCTTGTTCCTGTGCATTCAAATCGATCAAACTTATTGAATTCAATGCAACTTTATCTGACACCTGTCGCAAATACATTGTATATCCAGAAATGCTGCTAACGTCCTTGTCTCGAAAATATTTAAAATAATACGTCTGACCTGCATCCAGTTGTATGGTATCGGAAACGCCATTCAAAAGAAATAGTTTAACCAGTGAAATCGTCATGCTTGAAGGTTTGAAAAGTATCTTTTGATACGAATTATTTTTAAGCTTAATATTTAAAGAATCGTTGATTTTGATTGTCATTACAGTTGCTGACTCTACCAAATCTTTGTCTCTTATAAAATATACTGTTGCAAATTCGCCTGAAGGAGTCTGGCTTTTACTTTCGAAAAAAGAAAAGCAACATAAACTGAAGATCAGCATCAGCTTCCATGCATTGTTTTGTTTTAGATAAAAATATTTATTCATAGTTATGCAGTTTTTTATAACAAATAAACCTGGAAAATTTGTTTTATTTCTGTAGCAATGTGTTCTTTCAGCCTTGCGGGATTCCCAAGGGAAACAAAAACTGTTTCATGAACAACAAATCATTCCCTGTGTCTCTGACAAGCCTACATTGCAACAGGAAACTTCCGAAGCTGTGATCAAGGTCTGAATTCTTCGCTTTGTAAAAGGATGTTCATTTTTTTAATGATCTCATCCAGTTCATTGCAGGAAAACAATATTTTTTCGATCAACTCTTTATGATTGTCAGAAGCACCTTCCATCTTAAAAAGTAAGCCTAAACCCATAATTCTTGCCAGCGGACCTCTCACCTGATGGGAATTCATATAGGCATATGTATTAAGTTTTTCAAGCTGTAAAGCAAGCTGTTCGGTTCTGCGTTCAACAACTGTTTCCAGCCCTTGGTTCAAAAATTTTATTTCAGCGTTGGAACGGTTCAGTTCTTCATTTAATAATTTCAGTTCATCATTAAGATTTTCCAGTGCCTTGGTTCTATCAATAACAAGCTCTTCAAGATGCTTGTTCGTATATTCAAGTCTTTTACCGGTTTCTATCTGAACCAGAAATAGACTAACCACCAGCAGTGTACTCGCAATTTCATACCGCGTTGCATATACCAGGTATGAATAATGTTCATAAAAAGATTTTGAATCGTTTAAATCAAACAACTCATAGGTTAAAACAAAAGACGGGAACAGAAAAACAAGATAGTATATCAATACACTTAGAAAAGAAAACAATCCGATTTGCCAATACAAAAATGTTTTTTTCTTAATTGTCTGGTATGCTGCCCAGGCAATAAATATTGGTATTACATGCATCACAGCCGTAGGTGCAAATGGAACATCACTTCCTATATGCACGGATGAAACCACACATGTTACTAATAAATAGAAAGGGTTCCTGATATAAATAACACTTACTAATAAAGGAATTTCACGTAAATCAGTATATGCCAGATAATAATTGGGAACAAGAAAAAAGACGTGACCAAACAATGCGGATAAAAACCCGAAAAACATTGAATAGCCAAAATCATTTATTTGTTTACGATATGATCCATCAGCTGTTCGTAATGTAAAAATCATTTTTTGCTTGGTTAATTTAAATGAACATACATATAAATAATTTATTTATCAATGACAGTTATCATTCTGTTTGAATAATGGCCTAGAAATTTACATGTTCTACTATTCCGCTACCGCCCTTGTTAGAGTTCCTTAGGCAAACGATCTTCACCCCAAGTTGGGGCTCAACTCTCACCTCCTCCCGACTCAGCCCGCTGATGTGCCAAAGGCATCCGCCGTGGCGGAAGCCCATTACTCTATACTGCCAGCTAAATCATTTAACATCACAGAGCAGAGGCTTGTTGGCCGCTGGCGCAACAAGAGGTGAAAGGAAATCCGGAAAATAGCATACTTCCATTTAATTAAACATTACTGTCCGGAAACTCCGACAAGGGCGCATAGGACACGATCAAGAAATTTTCTTCATGTCTATCAACTGGTGCATCACAATTGCAGACATATATCATGGCCACCTTTGCTGATCGCTGAATAATTTTGCATCTTCGGGCTTTGAATATTATTACATTCTTTAACAAGAAATAATTTATGTCTTTATTAGCAACAGCCGGAGCTTGTTTAGCCCTTGTAGCAGCGCTATTGTTTATACTATACCTTTTTACGGGGCAGGGATTTGTAATGCTGATTGCCATATTCCCCGCCATCCTTGCAAAAAGTATAACCGGCGAGCGGGGAGTAGATTTTGGAGGAAAGTCATTTGTCTATAGCATCCTGCTTTTTCTTTTCATTGGCCTGGAGGTATTACTCCTGAGCGCAGTTTTTTTTGGTTTATACTGTTTGTTCTTTGGCATTCCTGAAATGTCCGCTCATGCTACAACTGTTGCTACGCGCGTATTGCTGTCTGCTGAAAAGGCAAGCACTTTGCTTATGCTGAATCAACTGCTGCTATTTCTGGAAAGTTACTTTCTGTGTCTGTTTATATACTTTTCCATTAAGCACCGCGAACAGTATTCAACCATGAAAGGGTTTATCTACTTTTCATACCGCATACTTCCGGCGGTGTCTTTCCTGCCGGCGTTTATATTTCTTCTTTCATGCATAAGCTATTTTACTGCTGGCGCCGATGAAAGACAGATCGGTTTATTTGCATGCATCTGCGGCTATACCTATAGCATCTATGTTATCTATTCATTCATCCGGATGATTGTGCATTACATGCGCATGAGACAGTATGCATCATCAAACGTAACGCCTATTTATTGGCTCAACATGTCCATAAGCCTTATCTATAACATGCTTTTCCTTTATTTTTTCTACCAGGTTCACACGTTGTGATTATAGCTTCGCTTTGACGTATAACTTTTTCAGGAACCGGCTCTTCGGAATTTGCAATTCCGAAGCTAGATAAATAGGGTTTTCAATCCTTATTCCTCCGCGCCCTTGGCGGAGTTGCCAAGGCAAACAAAAACTCCTTCATGAATAACCAATCATTGCTTGGCCTACGACAAGCTTTCATATTTTTTTATTCTTCGAAATTGATACAGAAATGCTTTTTATTTTTACCTTGGTTATTCAGCATGGATAATTTCATAAATAATTTCGTCCATTTTGAAAATGGAGTTATTGAATATCGAAAATAATTTATTCATCTGCATGTGACTTCAATGCACTACATTCAAAATTCAAAAACATAGAAATGACTTGAATGAAAAAACTATATTTACTTCTCACCGTCATAGTATTTATTCCGCACTTTATATATGCACAAAAAAAATTCCAGTCATATAACGGGTATTCGTTATCCGCATCAAAGTATCCCAAAACAAAAAAAATGATAACCGTATCACTCTTCGGTCCGGGTGTTTTAATTCCGGAGAAACACTATGGAGATTTGATCATTGATTTCCCTTATGAGGTAGGTGACAATACAGGCAAGCATACATCACACGTATTTCATTCAGATACACGTAATCTTTTTTCAAAAAACTCTTTTGAACTTACACTCGCCAATCTTGAAATTAGTACAATAACTTCCGCGGTAAGTTTTAGTGGCGGACTGAATTTTAAATATGGCAATGCTTTTTTTTCACTTGGGTATGGCAGGAATATTTATCTGGGGCACTGGCACGATGATCGGTTTACTAAAAAAGAAAGCTGCGACTGGATTTTAAGACCTTCTTTAAACCTTGCCTACAACAGTTTTAACTCCAAACCGTTTGCAACAATTGACAATACCAATTCAACCATTTACCTGCTCGGTTATCAGGCAGACCCAACATTTGCCTATCAAAGTGGGGGGAAATATTCGCACACAGTAACTACAGATGCCCGCACGCTTGAAATTTCCTACAAACAAAATCAATTGGGATTACAGCCCAAGCTTTCTCTCTGCACAAACCCATACAGGTCTTGGTTAAGCATACAAATTTCTGTCTCTTATTTTATTCCTCTGGCACAAAGCGGAGGACTTTCACTCACTCAATTCAATGCTGCAGGAACCGCCAATCAGATTACAGGAACATCTGTTATAAAATTAAACAACCAGGATATAACAGCGACCTACAATAGTCAACCCGTCCATTCAACTCCATTTCGCTTGCCTTATGTATGCATGGGTTTTATTTTCGGGATTAGTTTTTAACGTAGCACTCCTGTTGATTCTCATCCGGCGCCACAGTTATCACCTGCGCCAGTCAGCCTGAGGAAATCGGAATTGGTGCTAAGCGTTCGGCATGCGCAGCGGCACCTTCGCGAATTTGAGTAATCGATAAAATCAATGACGCAGGTTAAAGTTACTTTTTAAAACATCCCCGTATATAAGAGAAATAAAATCTTTATCGATGTTTTTAATACATTTTCAACCATGAAAAAAAGTTTCCGCATATTCATTTTTATTCTTTTATTATATATTTCTTTTTATTCAAACGCCCAAACCACCTATAGATACCTCGATTACATAGGCACAGGCAGTAATGGAAACGGTCATTATGAAGGTTTCAATTACCCTGATGGTATAGCAGTTGATGCAGCAGGAAATCTCTATGTTTCTGACAGACTGAACAACTGTATTTATAAATACAACAGTGACGGAAAACTTATACTGAAATTCGGGCAATACAGCAACAGTTCAGGACCAGACAGCTTCAACAATCCTGGAGAAATGACAATTGACAAATCAGGAAATTTATATATAGCAAACTTCGGATTTCAAAATATATACGTTCACAACAGCGCCGGTGTACGCATAAATTCATGGGATATTAGAAGCAGCACTTCTTTTGAAACCATTAATGGATTAGCATTTGACTCTCAAAATAATTTATATGTCTTATGCGGCATTTCACGTGCGGTAAAAAAATACACCAGCAGCGGTACATTGCTTGCTACATGGGGTACTCAAGGAAGTGGCAACGGACAATTCAATACACCTGTTGACCTCATCATTGATTCGCTGGACAATGTATACGTTCTGGACAATGCAAATTCGAATATTCAAAAATTTTCTTCTTCAGGAAATTACATTACACAGTGGGGAACATTCGGAACAAATAATGGACAATTCTGGTATCCGCAGAATTTCTATATAGATCGTTCAGGAAATATTTGCGTCAACAATAATTTCCGGGTTCAAAAATTTACGTTACAAGGAAATTATATTTCATCTTTTCCGATCATGGGAGGAAATAGCACACCCAGTAATTGCACAGTTGACATGCAAGGAAATATTTATTTTACAGATCAGTACTATAGTCGGGTGTTAAAATTTTCTTCAACCGGAGCCTACATAACCGAATGGGGAAGAGGCGGAAATTCAAGTGGGCAATTTTTTATGCCAAAACACATGGCACGGGATCTCGCAGGAAATACATATGTTCATGATGACCAATTGAAAATTCAAAAATTTTCAAAAGATGGCACATTTCTGAATGATATTATTTTCACGAACTATAATAATTTTAATGACCATGCTTTATTTACCAATGGTTTTGCAATAGACCCCTACGATGTAATCATCGCAAGCACAGGACCAACCGTTAATATTATAAGCATCTCTCCCGGAAATAAAATCCAAAAAATTGCACAGACAGGATACGTATTAAATGAATGGACACCTTATGATATGGATCAAACACCGCCCAACGCGCTTTCTGCTGTTGCTGTTGACAAAACCGGAAATATTTACATTGCGGATAAAACAAATAACAGAATTCAAAAATATTCCAACAAGGGTATTTTCATTACGCAATGGGGATCAACGGGAACGGGAGATGGTCAGTTCGATTGTCCGGGCAGCATTGCTATTGATCCGGCGGGAAATGTATTTGTGGTAGATGTAAATAATTTGAGGGTACAAAAATTTACCAGCGACGGACAATATATTCTGAAATGGGGTAAAACATATTCGTATTATTATGCGGACTCCATTCTTTATCATCCGTCATGCGTTACCACGGACCCGGCGGGAAATGTATACATATCCGAATCAGAAGGCCATCATTTTAAAAAGTATACCAATACAGGAAAATTCATTACTGCTTATGGGAGATTTGGAAATGTATTAGGACGTTTAAATACTCCAACTGAACTTGCTGCAGATGAAGACCAGAATGTTTATGTGTTGGATTATAACGACCGTATTCAAAAATTCGGTATAAATACAATACCAATTGCCATATTAACAAATCCTACCAGCAATATTACAATACCAGAAAAATCAACCATTACGCTTAGTGCAGCCTCGATCAATGAGTTTGAAGTGTTGAGATTTATTTCAATAGATTTTAACGACTCCGGTGGCTATGGTGCAATAGATCAAAATTCATTTTCATATGAATGGAAAAATATTCCTGCAGGAACATATAGTATTGTAGTAAACGCTATGGATGATGAAGGATTGCATACTTTTTCCTCCCCCATCATTATAACAGTTCAAGGAAAACCTTCTATTAATATTACCCTTCCAACGAATAATACTGTGTATACCGATACACCTTCTTTTACTATAGAAACATCTATAAATGCAGAAGGTCACGTGATTGACAGCGTAGAATTTTATGATGGCACCATGAAATTGGGAAAAACATCAACAGCACCTTATTCATTTACGGTTCAAGATATCTCTGATGGATTTCATTCAATAACAGCAAAAGCATTTTACAATGTCAGTGAATTTGTTTCATCTGATGCAGTAGAAATAAATACCGCAACAACAACTACCGCAACTAAAGAGTCACTGTTACATGATATCTTACTTTATCCAAATCCTGTTCAGCAACAATTAACGATTACCAATAAAGGATTAAACATAAAAAGCATTGAAATAACGAATGAGACAGGCAGCATACTGGAAACATTTAGTGAAAACCTTAATGTTACTGAATATAAAATAAATACAGCAACATGGGATGCAGGACTATACTTCATAAGAATTAACACAGAAGATACCGCTTTAACAAAAAAAATAATAAAGCTTAATTTTTAATTATCTGGCGCCAGTCTGATCACAGCGGTAAGTGGATCCACCACTCGGTATCCACCGCGGCGAATCTTGACTGCAACTTATGAAATATCAGTCTAAGACTGGAAAATAACAGGCACGAGCCTCCACTATCGCTCATACAAGGGCCAGAGAGCGTGGAGGCTTGTCGCCTTCAGGATCAACACACGGTGAAAGCCCCTAACTTATTTCTTCATCGCCCTGGCTATCATTTTTTCATTTTGAATAGCTGCTGCCGACGTTGATAAAATTTTCTTTGTGATAAACGCAACCAATCTGTTTTGACGCCCCGCGGATGATCGAAAGTTTCTTCCCAAAATAACGGAAAGCCTCTTCTGCACATCAAATGCTGCCATTGGTTTAACAGGTGTTTTAGACCAATGCTACAGTGATCGCGTGGGATTATTAGTCTTCCGGAATCCTCAGTACTCAATAGGTTCCTGCAGCCTTTCTTTTCAAATCACGAATCATAATGCCAAGTGTTTTCATTCGTGCTTGGGAAAATTGATTAGCCGAATAATAAGCCAATGTTCTTAGCTCTAAAAGTTTTTCCATGTCTGATTGCTCGAGACTTAAAAACAACTGCCCTTTAATCATATCCAACTCAAAGCCATTGGAAAGAAATAGAAAATGAAATATTTCTTTTTTATCCTCAGCAGGTAATACCTTAGGATTAAGGGCCGTTTGCTTTTTCAGATAGCCGTGCCATTTCAGCCAGACAATACCATTTGCAGGCACATTTTCATAAGCTTCTATAAAATCATAATTATTTAAAACACTGACGCCGTAATTATTTTTCTTACCAGCGTTTTCTTTAAACCATGCAATGCTTGACTTTAATTCTTCTTTTGCCACATCACCTACCGGTTGAATTTTTTTCATAGCATCAATGCCGGCGTGACCTGTAAATTCAGCATAAACAAAAATTGCTTTGGCTTGCAATGAATCATCTCTTGTAGTATCAATAATCTGTTTAACAAAAGATGCCATCGTAGGATTGCCAATAAAAGATAATGCCACTATGAGATTACGTTTAATTTCAGGATGATTGTTTTTTGATATTTCCTTTACAATAACCGGAATGGATGAATCATAAATAGCATACTTCCTTAAATATCGCGACCAGATCAACCTCCAGTATGGATCCTCCGATTGAAGATTATTCAACGCAAGCTGCTCTCCGAACGCGCCGGCAAAAATAAAATTACTAAAGAGATCATCAATAGCATCAAAATCTCTTGTTGGCTTATTTAATAGCACCAGAAACTCTTTACCAATTTCCGGACTATGGATAAGCATATTGTGACACAGCGTAAATACATTCCTGGTTGGTTTATCAATAAGTCCGCACTGCTTAATATCATTATACAATGCTATTTCCGTCTTGAGTTGATATTCTGTAAATGTTGTATCCTTTGTTTGTCCATAATAATCACTTCCTCTGAATTTGACGAATTGAGGTTCGAATTCTGAAAAATAATCTCTGATTTTTTTATTTACTTCTTCAACGTTTTGGGCAAAAGTAAAGCAGCAATTCATCAAGAAAATGAACGAAATGAATATTTTTTTCATGGGGCAGAGAAATAGGTTCAAAGATAATAAACTATTGACAACAAGTTATCATGACTATAAAATTCATGCTTTCAAGTCTTTGGATTTTAGTATTACCTTAAAGAAATAACACTCTAGTATTTATTCTGTTTATTCTTTCTACCTGTTGTATGGCTCAAACAAGTCAACGTGCAAGTTCATGCGAATCATTAAACTAACCTCTTTCTCAAGCCTGCCATGTTTATTATCTGAAAACATCCATTAGCTGTATGTAGTATGTTTCCACAAGAGAAATCCGACATATTCTTCCTGAAGCTACCGGCTGCTGATACCTGTATACTATATGTTGATTGTACATTACACATACCTCACAACTTGAACTTCGCCGAATAATTCGCATATTCGATCTTTAATTAACGAATACGCTATGACTATCGAAACAGAAAATCTAATACTGATCCCTGCCAATATTGATCTGTTGCAAAAAGCCCTTGCAGGCGACAAAGAACTTGCAGCGGCATTAGATGTAAGTGTTGATGAGCATTGGACAGAATTCGGAGCATTTGCACTTCAATATGTATTAGACAAATTAGTTGCCAATCCGGATGAAGGTATTTGGTGGACTTACTTTCCTGTTTATAAAAAAGAAAACAAACTGATCGGCAGCGGCGGTTATAAAGGGAAGCCCGAAGACGGTGCCGTTGAAATAGGTTATGAAATTGCTCCTGCATACAGAAACAAAGGACTTGCAACCGAGATGGCAAAAGGATTAATTGAAAACGCATTCAAAAATGAAAACGTAACAAACATTCTTGCGCACACATTGGGTCATGAAACTCCTTCCTCAAAAGTGCTGACGAAATGCGGCTTCGAAAAAATAGAAGATCTTAACGATCCTGACAATGGATTGATCTGGAAATGGTCGTTAAAAAAATAAGGATCAATCAAACTCGATATCACATACCCGGTAAATCTTACGAACTATTTGTATCTTTCGTTCACGTTTATCTATCCCCATTTATGCGTAAACATAACTTTCTCTTAATACTATTTTTACTGTTAGCATCAACAGATTTTCTGCAAGCACAAAGTGAATCAAACGATGTCAACCTGGCCGCCCCTGATAAAAAAAGACTCGAAGTATCTACATACAATGCCGTCAACAAACTCAGACTGGATAAAAAACTTCCTATTCTGCTTTGGGATGAAGTGTTGTACAGAGCAGCTATTGATCATGCGCAATACCTTATTCGAGAAAGTAAAATCTCCCATTTCCAGACAACCAAAGGAAAGAAGACGCCAGCTGAACGCGTTAAGATTCATGGCGGATCTGTATATACAATTACGGGAGAGAATATTGTTGCAGTTACATTAGGTACACAAATAGATAATAAAGGAATAAATCAAAGTACTGTGACCTATGAAGCTGCGGCTGCTACTATGGCTGCGTTATGGAAAAACTCCCCCGGTCATTATAAAAACATTATCTCAAAATCGTATAACTATACAGCTCTTGCCGTATCTTATGATAACCGTTCACAAAGACTGATTGCCGTGCAAGTGTTTGGCTATAGCAGTACTCCTATAAAACCTGAAAAGCTTCCGGATTATTCTGAACACCTTCTGAATCTTCCTGTAGCTGAATTGCCTTATCACCTGAAAAAACACAACCCTAAAAATCAAAAAGCCATTGATGCATTCAAGGAAATAACCATGGATCGCGGTTATATTACCGGGCGTTATAAAACCGCAAAAAAAGTATTTAAAGGTAGACGAAGCGGCATTGTGCAAGAGTTTATTCCTTTGCGCCAATTTGATAGTTCGTCGACAGAATTTTCAATGGTACCGAACAGGAGAAATGGACTGTTTGAACTTAATGGAACACTTGCATTGCCGGTATACCGGAGACAATTGCTGAAGTACAGCAGAAAACTCGAAACACCAACTTATTACATCAATATCAAATCCTTTCACTTTATTAAAAAACCTCCGTTCTATTTTGTTTATCCTTTATTACCAAATTCTACTGAAACAGAATTCAACCTGTTCCTGATAAAAAATAAATGCCTTGAATCATTTCAATCATACTCCTGCGTTCCATCCAAACTTTTAGAAACACCCTTTCCTGAACTGGATCTTATTATACCTTTTAAATATCAGCCAATACCGGATAAATACAGAATAACATATACATATGACACGCTCAAATTTAAACTCTATTACACTTCCGGACAGGTAATGCCTGACAGCACAAAACAACAGGAAATAACCAATACCTTCAACACCATCAAAGGAAAGATCACCTCTGTACGCATTGCAGCCTTTGCCAGTATTGAAGGCAGCAAAGAAAGTAACGACCTGCTGACCAAAGCACGCATGGAAAATTTCATGAACATTGTAAAACCTTATCTTGATACCATTACCATTCAGCTCAGGTTAATTACACAGGAGCAATGGAAATTGTTTTATAAACAGCTTGATGGTACACGACTAGAGTTCCTGAAAAAGATGCAGCCAGATGAAATCCGTAAGTATGTTAACGAACATACTTCTGATACGCTCCTGACTTACTTGCTGAATCAACAGCGTTACCTAAATGTATCGCTGATCTATAAACAGGAATTTAAAGAGAAAATAAAAGTAAAAACTCCAACCGAATTATTTGATTCATTAAAAACTGAATACAATAAATATTCAAAACCTAAACAGGAGCTGACCGACGCGCTGGAAAAAAACCAGCTGATCATATACAGCGAATATGCAACAGCAGACAGCACTGCAGGCCCAAAGACCTTACCGGTATTATCGCTGCCGAATGAAGACCGCTATCCTGTATTCAGGTATCACGAACTTATGTACCAATATGCCATCACAGGCTCTGTATCTGACAAGGAATTTTATGACCGGCTGCATGTACTGGGTATGTCAAAATATTTTCCTGCCCGACTGAAAAATGAACTATTGTTCAATAACCTTGTCGTGATCTATAAGACCTATACTCATGAAGGTTCATTAAATAATCTGATGACTTATGCGAATATCGACAACACCATGTATAGAAAAAACACCTTCTTTCTTAGAAAGTCTAAAGGTGGGAAAAAACATCACAATAAAGCAACATTGCTGTATCCGAAAGATTATTTCGTATTGAAAGAGCTACCAGCATTTATTGCTTTGAGTAAAAAAATAGCTGCATCAAACCTACCTGAAGATTCTCTATGGAAATATTATTATGTATACACCATCCATACATTATATCCTTTTATCCCGATGCACCCGGAGATCAATAAGATGGTTACGGGGATTAAAAAATATTACCACCCCAATGATGCTATATTAACAGATTCGCAGCGCCTCGAGCTGGCTTATTTTTACGTGGCAATAAAAAAATACGATATCGCGCAGGGCCTAATAGAACCTATAGCTACAAGACCTGCCCCCAACATTGAAGGGTTAAAATTATACATAGCGCTTAGGTACGAGGATTATACCGACCAGCATGAATTCATTACTTATCTGATAAGTCAATATCCACGACTTGGAAAAACTGAGTGGTGTGATTTATGGACCAACCCGAATTACCTGAATTTTCTTTTGCTGGAAGATCTGAAGCTAAAGGAATTTTATAATTGCAATTGCGACCGGTAAATTACACAGACCTTTACAACTAACATTAGAGGCTAAACAGTTTTTATATATTCATTAAATTATTAGACGATCGAAAAGTGAATATATGAATCAGAAAAAATATTGACCAATTCTATAGCAGGTCTGTATGATAATATATACCCGCTTTTATTCAAAAAAACCCTTTATTTAAATGATTTCATTATGATTTATTTCTATTCACTAAAATCCTTTTTTGCCGGATACAAGTCTTTCTGCAATTCAGTAAAAAATAGGTAAGCGGCTGATCCAGGCTGCGGATATATCCTTTATCCATTGCGATATCTATAAGCACAGACATGATGCTTTTGGTGATCGATTTTACTTCCAGCAAATCATTTTCTGTTTTTTCCCTGATAGAATTGTTTGAAAATCGCACGATCATTTTTTATTACAACCACAGCATACAAACCGGTGTCAGACAATAATTCCGGAAGCTCCAGCGATTCGCCTGCATGAAGGATGGCTGGTAAAAATAGACAAACAATAAAAAATATTTTTTTCATAATAAAAATTTTAGTCTGTGTGAATTTAAATATGGATTCTTTCGTTTTATTACAAAGAACCGCTCTCTGCATAAGAAATGATATAAAATTCATTACATTCATGCATCCTAACGTATTTCAATATCCGTCATGTCTATTAAAATAAATTCTTTTCTCCTATTATCGTTCTTTCTATTCAACTTTTATTCGACAAAAGCGCAGAATAATGCAGCTTCTCCCAGTTCAGGCGAATTGCTTATCGGAGCCAGTGATTTTGTATTTATCGAATCAAATGATTCTATCAGTATTATTTATTATGAGTTTTTAAATAAAAGTGAAAAAAATATAATTGCCGGTAATTATAAAGATGCAATACGGGATGCCTCCGCCTCCATCGCATTAAAGCCTGACTTCTTTAAAGCATACTACACACGGATTGTTGCTTATTTAAAGATATTGGATTATGAAAATTCTCTTGCTGATATAAGTACTGCCATTGAAAAAAGTTCTCCCCGATATGAGTTATACTTCAACAGGGGGATTTTATACCGGGATATAAAGCAATATGATTTAGCATTAAGTGATTTCAATAAAACAGCAGAATTAAAAAGTGACTTTCCCTATGCGTATCTCTACCAGGGAGAATGTTACTTTTCATTCAATGATTATGAGAATGCACTTAGGAACTTCAATAAGGCTATCCAACTTGATTCTAACATAGCACTCTTTTATTACGACAGATCTCTCTATTATTCAAGTATGAAGAATACTACAGAAGAATTGAATGATTTAAAAAAATGTATTTCAATTGACCCCAATAACAGTTCGGCGCTTCATAATATCGGCTATTCTTTTTTCAAAAGAAATGAACTTGATAGTGCTATTTATTATTACAACAAAGCTATTGCCATTGACCCAATTTATTTGAAAGCCAGATGCAACAGGGCGCGTGCCTACGAAAATAAAAAACAATATCAATTAGCTATAGATGATTTCACATATGCTATAAATGCACTACCGTCAGAAAAATTCTTTTACAGAAGAAGGGCTGAATTATATATACTCAACAACCAACAGGAAAAGGCAAATCAGGATATAAAAACATTTAATCAATTAAGTGGAAACTAGACAGAACGATTGTGCAAGCTGCTACTGCTGAATCACTCCTTCGGTAATGCATTTAATGATCAGCTGCGCCACACTTTTACAGTTGCTCTTTTGTATAATATTTTTCCGGTGTGTATTAACAGTATTGATTGAAATACAAAGTTTATCTGCAATTTCTGTGCTGGTCAACCCTATCGCCAGCAACTTGATTACTTCCGTTTCGCGTTTGGTAAACAACATCTGTCGCGATGATAAAAAACTCTCTTCACCAGGTATAAGTGAAATATCCATATAAGAAGGCTCACCAAACATTCCTATGGCAGAAACCTTGTAATTATTTTGCGTAGTAAGGTGATTGATGTTTGTGTGTATGTTTAATGCTTTACTTACGTTTCCATTCTCATCCGTTGACAGGATCATACATTGATGATGAAACAACTGATACGTCCCATCACTTGTTTTTAAACGAAAACAATAAGAAACTTTATATTTTTTATTTAATGATCTGTCAATCTTGTTGAATATTAAGTCCCACGCTGCAGCCTCGGCCCTTGCTACAAACATCATATCGTCGGGATGCGTTTCATCCAGAATATTCTGAAAAACGACTGTCTCGGGATCAAAGCCATGGATATCCTTTATCGATGGGCTCATATAATTTATTTTCATCTCGAAAAAGTCAATGATGAAATAATAAAACGGCCCATTGGTAAATATGGAATTCGTCAACTCATCCAGCTTGAGCCCATCAAGTGCAATTTCCTTCTTACTTACAAATTCCCTGGATTTGTCCCATACAGAGTGCAACAAATCTACATTAGGTTTCATCGTATCCATGCTAAAATATATTCAAGAATAATACTTAACTACCAAAAGCTATACCAGAAAAATAACATGCTTTTTATTTACATTTTCTGGTATCTATAAAAGTCTAAAACACAACAACAGTTATAAATACACAAAATACTAAAAGGTAACCCAATCTTCAGCCCTGGCTAATCAAAAGTTACCTTTAAAAGCTTTTAAGTATATAGCGTATTATTTTTTTAACCTTAAATATTCTATCTATATTGATCTACTGAAAAATAGCTACATGTCCCTTTCTACCATTCCACGCTACTTTATACAATCCAACAAAGTATTACTTTCCATTGCCATTTCTTTCTTCCTGACCAATTGTGTGGAACTGCTTCTTATAGTCCTAGTAGATTATGTTTCTTCTGTACCAACAAAAATCAACATGGCCGTTTACTTTCTGCAATCCCTGTTACTTGTAGCTAGCCTGTGGTTTTCTTTCAGGTTTATTAAAAACACGCAGATCTATTTAATTGCTTTCAGTACTGCTGTTATTTATCTATTACTTGTATCGGCAGTAGTATTTATAGATACGCCTTCGCTAACGATAGATTTTATATTCCGTAATCTTATTTGTTCGTTCGTATTGATTTTTATGTGAATGCACTTAACCCAAAATCTGGAGAACAAAACGAAGGCTTTAAAAATCGGTTATGTCTCTTACTTTATATTTATGGAATGCTTGAGCCAGGCATATGCATCATTAAAAGGCGAGAGTCAATTGCTATTCTTTCTATCTGCAATCATTGGCTATCGAATTTCCGCCATGATATTTGAGTTGATGCTGAAAATATGTTTCAAGCTTCTGCAGGTAGAAACCCATAATCCATAAAACAAAAAAAGCTTCCTGCTAAAGCGAGGAGCTTCTTTACACAAAAAATATAAACAAGGTTATTTTTTATCACTTTAATCATTTGTAAATCGCCAACACATATAGCATACAATTCCGGCTGCAAATCAGACAGATCAAGCGCTGCAAACTGTCCGGATTAGTGGTTTAATTTCCTTTGCCATTTGTAGGTAGAAGGAAAGAAATTCTCTATTGCCTAATAAAGCGTTACGATTTTATTGTGCAATTACTATGAAATTGCTGAATACGAATCCTGGAAGACATCTACGCCCAATTGATTTAAACCTGAAAAATCCGGCTACTGAATACAAAAATTTCTCATATAGATAAGATT
>JAGKWN010000053.1 GCA_021151805.1 Cytophagaceae bacterium
ATAAAATACCCTTTACTTATACACATGAAAAAGTTTATACTTTCACTCTTCATCTTAGTATCACATCAAATTGCTTTTGCCCAAATTGATTCCGTTGCAGCTGCAGCTCAAATTGTGAAAACAAAACAAGGTACCGATACACTCTGGAGAAGCAGCATTGCTTTCGGGATCAACTTTTCAAACGTTGGTTTAAATAACTGGGCCGGTGGTGGACAGAATGCCATGTCTTTCGTAGGTGTTTCGGTTGGTACACTTGAATACCACAAAAAACGAGTGCATTGGAATAATTTTTTAGATGTGGCTTATGGATTCCAGCGACTGGGAAGTAAAACAGCACCATTCAGAAAGAGTGATGACCGCATTTACTTTCAGACAAAATTTGCTTACGAACAAACCAGTAAATTACGTTATGCGGCTTTAGCAGATTTTAGATCTCAGTTCGCACAAGGGTTTAATTATTATGATAACATCAAAAAAGATTCTGCGGTTAAGATCTCTGACTTTCTTGCTCCTGCATATGTAACAGCTTCTTTAGGTTTGGAATATCTGCCATTTAAAAGTACCAGTATTATATTCTCTCCAGTATCTGCTAAATATACCATCGTGAATGATCCTGCGCTTTCAGATAGCGGAGCATATGGTGTAGCGCGCGGACAAAGAATCAGAAAAGAATACGGGGTTTCTATGATGTTAAAATATAAAGCAGATATCGTTAAAAATGTAACATTTGCTACGCAGTTATATTTATTCGATAATTATAACAACTTCAATGTAGACGTATTCTGGGATTGCTTTTTATATCTGAAAGTAAACAAATTCCTGACAACAACATTTACAACCAACCTGATCTATGATGACGATATCAATATCAAGCGTGATGACGGTACGGTTGGTCCGGCGACACAATTTAAAAATGTACTCGCTGTAGGTCTTGTGTACAAATTAAATGGCTACGGTGTCCGTTAATTTTTACTGAGTCATAGTTCATAAAAAAAGGTCATCACGCTATCATCGTGATGACCTTTTTTTGCATGTATATGTATTAATATCCGTTACTCCTTTTTCTGTATATATTGATTTTTTGCTTTGGGAAGGTGTGTAAAGACATCTACCGTTGCAAATTTAAAAGGTTTTTCTGTCTGCAGCTGCTGCGCTTTAACAGCATCATGCGTTTGGAACAATGTAATTTTTGCATTGCTGTTATCACCGGTTTCACTGTGTGTAAATTCGTATTCAAACATCTGCAGGTTTGATTTTTCAAACGTGTTGCTGGTCTTATAAATGGTAGTTGACGGTGTTAATTGAATCTGGATGATGTGTGTGCTGTCAAAATTATGCAGTGCCATGCTCATATATACCGGGTAGTAATAATCTTTTTGAAAAAGAATAGTATCGGTATGTTTGAGTTTAAAGGCAAAATATCCGCTGTCGTTTGAAAACGTAATTAGATCGTGGTCGTGAGCAGATTTGATTTTAACACCGCTTACAGGCTTGAGCGTTGTGCAGTCCACGAGTTTCACATGCACGGTCTGCGCAGAAAGGGTAAGAGATGCAAGTAAGAATGTTAAAGATATATATAAGGTTTTCATACGGGTTAATTTTTTAGAACTGAAAATAATCTTTTTGCTCTTTCAACAGCAAATTTGTGATCAATCATTGGTTTAATATACGAAGAAGTACCAAATTCGGGCACCCATTTTTTGATATATTTATACTCCGGATCAAATTTTTCCTGTTGAGCTACCGGATTGAAAATTCGGAAATACGGTTGTGCATCAGCCCCTGTACCTGCGGCCCATTGCCAGTTTCCATTGTTGGCAGAGAGGTCGTAATCCAGTAATTTTTTTGCAAAATATGCTTCACCCCAGCGCCAGTCAATGAATAAATGTTTGGTTAGAAAACTTGCGACAACCATACGTACCCGGTTGTGCATGTGTCCGGTTGCATTGAGTTCCCGCATGCCGGCATCTACCAGCGGATAACCTGTTCTGCCTTCACACCAGCGTGTAAAATCTTCTTCATCGTGGCGCCATTGAATTACTCTGAACTTGGATTGAAATGGTTCTGTAACTACTTGGGGAAAATGAACCAGCAGCTGTTTGAAAAATTCTCTCCAGATCAGTTCACTTAACCAAACTGCATTCAGTGGCAGTGACTTCAATACTTTTTCACGGATACTGATGGTACCAAAGCGAAAGTGAATACCAAGGAGGGAAGTACCATGTTCGAGATATGGATAATCCCGTGTCTTGTCGTAATCAGTAATAATCTTGCGTGCAATCTGCACCGGTGGTATGGTGATGGATGTATGCTCGAATCCCAATGCTTTCAGAGAAGGAATCGGCAACGGTGAAGACTTATAAAAAGAATCTGTATGCTTTTCCGATGGAAAAGTTATGATAGGTTCTTCTGCTAATTTCTTAAGCCATTTGTTTTTGTAAGGGGTATAAACTTTATACGGAAGGCCGGTATCATTGAGTATATCATCCTTTTCAAAGATGACCTGGTCTTTGAAAGAATAAAAGTTACAGGCATGTTTTTGTGCAAGTTCTGCAATGGCTGCATCGCGTTTGATGGCAGCTGGTTCATAATCGGTGTTCGTATAAATCGCCTGAACATGATATTCTTTCAGTAAAGTAGTGAAAGCCTGTAAAGGTGTGCTGTGCAGAATCTGAATATCGCTGCTGAAGGCTTGAAATTTAGATTTAAGTTCGGTAAGGGTTTTATGAATGAACTCCACGCGTGCATCGGCCGGCTCTTGCAGCCGGTCCAGTATTTCACGGTCGAAGATAAAGACGGGCACAACCGGATAACCGCTGGTTAACGCTTTGTAAAGTCCGTGATTGTCTTCCAAACGTAAATCTCTTCTGAACCAAAACAGAACCACAGGCTCAAGGTTGGATTGGTTATTCATCATCTTCCTCTTTGTTATATGGACTCCACATCTGTTTCGGAGCTTTGCGTTTCTTTTCTTTCTGATCTTTGTTCTTGCTTTTAAAAATCTCTCCGATTTTATCAAAGCCCTGTACATGTTGCAAGCTCATGCCTGCAGCCATAGTAGTGGTTGTTGTGGTTGATGTGATGAGCGCGTTCTGGTTGATCTTATTATATACTTTAGCCTTTAAATTTCCGCTTGGTGTCAGTATATATTCAACCGTCCACTCACCTACAATATTGGTCGCTGTAGTAGCAGTATTGGAGTAGTTGCCGCTCTGATGCGAAATTCGTAACCTGCCATCCAGCGCCGTGTAGGCAAAGCGCATGTTGAAGGTATTCAAACCGTTTTTATCAAGTGTAGTTAAGTCTACATTGATCTCGAGATTTTCATCAATCTGGGATACAAAACTACTCAGCTGGTTGGATAGCAGCTCACTTAAGTTGGCATAGGTGCTGTTGGCGTCTGATAAGCCATTTCCAATAGGAGAGAGTTTGCGCAGCACAATGACACTGAATGCCTGCTTATTCATTTCAGATGGATTTGAAGCCACATAGGTTTCAAAATTGGTTACATATCCGGCAAATTGTCCGGGGTATTTGTTCTCAATGTTGATTCCAAGATTTACTTCCGGTGATTTTAAATTTCCTTTCAGACCCATCAATACATTCACTGGATATTTGCGTTGCGCATCCGGAGATTCTGTAAGATCTTCCGGCGCACCCGTTAAGATTGGTTTCAGCGAAGTGAAAATCCGATAGCGGGTATTGATATTCAATTCGGCTTCATAAGGGTCGCCCATCCAGCGGATCGTACTGCCCGGGTCAATGGTAAATTCTTTATTGATGATCCCCGCAAGGGTGAAGTTATATTTCCCTTTAGTGATTTCATAACTGCCGAACATATTGAAATCCCCACGGGTGTCAATGGTCATACGCATATTACCTGTGCCGTTGCCGCGAATAATATCACCGGCTTTTTTATCGAAAATGATTTCTGTATAAGCATCCGGCGTTACAGCGAAGTTAAACTCCATTTCAATACCGGATAAATCAAGTTTCTTTTTTTGATCGATGTTAGCCGATTTTCGGTTGGGGTCAACAAAACGTATATAGCTTTCGTGTTCAACTCCTGCATAGGTATTGAGCGGAATGAAGATCTGTGTATTCTGTTGAGACAATGCATTTGCTTTGATCTTGATTTTATTCAATGCACCGAGAATCTCCCAGTTGCCGGTTACGTATGCTTCACCATAAAACATATCACCTTCATTTTCTTTCAGGTTCAATGCCTGGAAACCGTTGCCGTGCTGCAATGGAATAGTGCCTTTGAAATCCAGTACAAAGTTTTTGAAATGACTATGGTTCAAACCACCTGTGATGTGACACACTCGTTCGTTTACATCGTGCAGCTGTACATTATCAAACGAGATCCGGTCGTCTTTTAATTCAATCTTATCAGAAAAATGATAAGTAGTACCTAAAAACGGAATTTTAAACGTACCGTGATCAACATCTATTTCACCTTTTACAACAGGTTCGGTTAAACTTCCTTTGATGGTTAAATAGCCAGTGGCCTTCCCTGAAATATTGGTAAATACATCTTCAGCAATGGCATTCAGCGGAGATATATCGGATTCTTTAAATTGAGCTACCAGATTGATCTCTTCGCTTCGGGCATCACTTTCAGGAACATAATAGCCAGTCAGGTTAAATGTATTGCTATTGTTTCTGAGTACGTCAACATTCAGGTTCATCTGTTTGTTTGTTGCATTCCAAACGGCTTTTCCATCTACATCGCCTATAAAAAGGGTATCAACATGAAAATCATCAATCGTTAATTTACTGTCAAGATTCAATTCGCCTAGGTGTATATTACCGTTCACAATACCCGCAAGCTTAACCGAACTGAAGAGGTGAGAGAAATCCTGAATGGCGATGTTGTTCATCAGCACACTGCCGCTCGGGCCATCGCTCCCGGATTCGCCAACGAGTGTCATGCGTTGCTGGCTGTTGTATAAGCTTATGCTGTCAAATTTTACGCTGGTATTGTTAAAGTAGATTTTCCTGTCGTCTTCAAACGTCCATACTTTTTTTCCCAAACTTAAAATTGAATTGTCGAACGTGAGGATATTGTAAGGCTCATATAAATCAATGGTTCCGTTGATACGCGTGCTGTTATCCGTTTTTTTCTGCTTGGCGCCAAAATAAATGGTTGCCTGCTCTCCGGATAAGACAGATTCGAAAACGAGATTTTCCGTTTCCAGCAGGTCGGGGTTAATTTGCTCTTCTGAATTGATCGTAATGTTACCCAGCACGGCAGAGCTATCGCTTTTCTGAGAACAGAAGAGAACGATTTTATTTTTTCTGAATTCGTATCCTTTATAATATAAGGTATCAATGTATGCGCGCGAGCGCAGGATCTTGGTTCTGCCTGAATTGAAGCGGCCTTTGATGGATGATTCTCCTGAGATGTATAAGCCCGGTGTGTAAATATTTAAAAACGCATTGATGTCGTGCAGCTTAATATCATAGGAGATATTGTAAGGTACTTCCTGGTGCGCAATTTTGTCTTTGTAGTATTGAAGCACTTCCAGACTGTCATCCAAAATACTATTGCTTACTTCTGCAGCGAATTCTGTGAAGTCGTGCAGCATGACGGTAGGTTTGAAATGCCCGTTCACAGAAGCACTGATGATACTTGAATTGATTTCAAGCGTTCGGGATGTATCGGTGTTGATGGTTGAAATCAATTCCAGTGTATCAACAAAGATCTCTTTGTTACCATTGTACAAGAGATAGGTGTCTGCCAGGTAGCCCTTGCCAACTGCATCATCAATCTCTGTACCTTTGAAATCGATGAATACTTTTGTTTTAACAAGCAGGTCTTTATTGAAATAGTTCAGGTTTAATTTCTTCAATTGTGCTTTTTCACAGTCGATGGTGACCTGCAGAATTTTTTCAGGCATCCGGTAATCAAGCATACCATCAATGTTCATGACCAGGTTAGAATCTACAATATCGGCATGGCCATTGAACAGAGATTTTTGTATGAGGGCATCGGTATGAATGTTCTTGTAGTTGTATTTATTGAACTCAATGGAATGAATGGTTGCAAGCATTTTCAGTTTAAGATCATCCACATCAAAACCAGTACCTTCAATACTGCCGTTCATATTGATGTTGCCGAATTGATTGTTGCGGATAATCTTTCCTAAATTCAGATTATTGGTAATGAGTTTTCCGGAATAATAACTTTCACTTAAATTTTCCTCCAGACGGAAAGTCATATCTGTTTTAACGTAACCAATGGCAGTGCTGAGTGCGGCATTGGCTACAAAACTTTTGGGCAATCCGTTAAATTCAACCGCTCCTTTGAAATGGCCGAAATCTCGTATGGTACGGGCAATTTCTGTATCAAAGAAAGGAGCAAGGTCTTTCTCGCTGATGTATACATCCGTTAGATTTGCATCAATATATGTTTTGAAGAAATTCGGAAGTCCATCCATATGTACGGAACCTTTCACATGACTCTGGCCTGTATACAAGGAAAGTTTGCTGATATTGAATTTACTGACCTTGCCGGCGGCTTTACAGCTGATGGCAAAGCGGTAGGGATACCTGACCAGCTCAGGTGCAAAAAAACGAATATCCTTGAGGTCAACAAAAGAGCTGTCAAGATTAGCATTGATGTATGCTTCTGTGTTGAAGTCTGCCAGATCCGTAATGGTGCCGTAGCTGATCTTCATATAATCCTGCAGAACAGTATTGCCAATATGGGCATACATGTTTTCAAGATCCATGTAATGGCCGCAAAGGGTGTATGTACCTGTGAGCTTATGCACCCGCAGCCTGGTGTGGCCTTCAACCGTAGTGAGGTCTTTGATGTCAATGCGGAACGTATCTGCAAAAGCATACAGGTTTTCTGTGATGCCGTAAATGCTGTCGAAGGAAAAATGGTTATGATCGAAACCGCTGATATTGCCTTTGCGCATGTCGTCGTAGGCGAAGCGCATATTGACAAGCTTGATATCATCCAGTTTGAATGCTTCTTTGGCAGCGGTGGTATCCTGTGCATTTCCTAACTTTGCCGCAGCATCAATAAATTCGTTGATGTTCAGAATATCAGTACCCTTGTATTTGATCAGGTGTACTTCGCCATCTTTCAGAATGACGTCTTCGATCCGGAAGGTGAATTTCCGTTCAAGTGTGAAAAATTTATAGTCTACAAGTGCTTCTCCAAGATGGATCATGCGGCTACCTTTGTAGTCATAGAGCGAAATACCGGAGACTGTAAAATGATCGAACCAATCGATCTGAACACGTTCAATTTTTACTGTATAGTTTAAATACTCTGATAATTCTTTACTCACAATCTCCCCAACCTTCTCCTGTACATAAATAGTTCTGAAGCCTATTACTATGATAGTGAGTAGTATGAGTAAAATTAACGCAGTATAAGAGACAGTTTTTAAAAACCTTCTTATGAAAATTCTGCTAAAATTCTTTACTTGAGTAATCAATCTATGTCAGTTACACTATTAGCCATCGAATCTTCCTGTGATGAAACAGCAGCAGCTGTCATTCAGGATGGGAATATACTATGTAATATAGTCGCTTCTCAGCAAATTCACGAGAAATATGGGGGAATTGTGCCTGAATTAGCCTCACGGGCACATCAGCAGCACATCATTCCGGTTGTATCACAAGCACTCCTTGAAGCAAATATACAAAAAACAGACCTGAATGCAGTAGCTTGCACTTCCGGTCCGGGGTTATTAGGCGCATTATTGGTTGGAGTATCTTTTTCCAAAACATTTGCCTCAGCATTGAACATTCCGGTGATTAAGGTGAATCACATGAAAGCTCATATCCTGGCGCATTTTATTGATGATCCCAAGCCTGCTTTTCCATTCATTTGCTTAACCGTTAGTGGCGGACATACGCAATTGGTGATTGTTAGAAATTATCTTGAGATGGAGGTTGTAGGTGAAACCCAGGACGATGCCGTGGGTGAAGCATTTGATAAAACAGCAAAGTTAATGGGGCTGCCGTATCCCGGTGGACCGCTGATTGATTCTTATGCCAAACAAGGGAATCCATTGGCCTTTCCTTTTCCAACGGTGGATATGCCTGCTTATAATTATTCCTTTAGCGGTATCAAAACAGCTTTTATGTATTTCCTGAAAAAAAATACAGCTATTGATCCGGATTTTATACAGAAAAATTTACCCGATATTTGTGCCAGTGTGCAACATGCGCTGATCGATGTGCTGATGCGGAAATTAAAGCGTCTGGTTGCTGATACCGGAATCAACCGGGTGGCAATCGCAGGTGGAGTTTCAGCCAATTCAGGCCTGAGAAAAGCGATGGAACAAAAACGAGATGAAGAAGGTTGGGATGTGTATATTCCAGCCTTTCAATATTGCACCGACAACGCGGGTATGATTGCGATGGCGGGCTATTATCAATACCTGAACAAGGATTTCGCGTCCTGGGATCTTTCTCCGGAACCAAGGCTACGCATAGGAGGAGGTTTATAAAATGAGTACGAAAGAAATCGTTAAAAACGTTAACATAAAAAATAAGAAGGCATCTTTTGAATACGAATTCCTGGAAAAATACGAAGCCGGAATTGTATTGAGAGGTACTGAAATCAAGGCTATCCGCATGAGTAAAGCTTCGATCACGGAAGCTTATTGTTTGTTTGATAAGGAGGAACTCTGGATCAAGAATATGAATATTTCTTCTTATGATAAAGGTTCTTTTTACAACCACGATCCCTTGAGTGCACGCAAACTGTTGCTCAAGAAAGCAGAGTTGAAAAAACTATTTGCACATTCAAAAGAAAAAGGCTTGACAATTATCGCACTGCGTTTGTTTACTAACGAACGTGGGTATGCAAAAATTGAAATTGCATTGGCAAAAGGGAAGAAGCTGTATGATAAGCGTGAATCAATTAAGAGCAGAGATAATGATCGCGAGATGCAGCGAATGAAGCTTTAAGCGGAACGCTTAAGGCCTAAAGCCTAAAGCCTAAAAACTCACCGTGGTCTGTGGCACACAGAACACCAACAAATGATAGAGTTAAGAAAGAATTGAATAGTGAATGGTCTGTGTGCCACAGACCATGGTTGTAGGATCATTATGGTAACAGCTTTAGGCATTAGGCCTTAAGCCTTCGGCTTAATAAAAATGAAACAATACGGAATCTGTCATTTAAGTGTAGTACCCATGCGGGTTGAAGCGGGAGATCGTCATGAGATGAGCTCGCAGTTGCTGTTCGGCGATTTTTTTGAAATCATCAATCAGTCTGAGGATGGTAAATGGAAATACATCCAGAATGATTTCGATGGTTACAAAGGCTGGATCGATGCGAAACAATACCTGCCGGTTGATGAAGACTACATTCATAAATTAAGTCAGACACCGCCGGTATTCTGTAAGTCGTTGTATGCACTTGCCAAAAGTGAAACACGCTTTTTCCCTTTAATGATGGGCTCTACCTTGCCTTTATATAAAAACGGCATCATCAGCGTAGGGGACGAACCTTATATTCTGGAAGGGGATGTAGGTTATGCTGAACCGTTCAATGCGAAAAAAATTGAACAGACAGCATTATTGTATTTAGGTGCACCGTATCTGTGGGGCGGCCGCTGTCATTTCGGGATCGACTGTTCAGGATTTGTGCAGCAGATCTACCGCATGTTTTCCATTCCATTACCTCGTGATGCTTATCAGCAGGCTGAAATTGGAATCACTGTGCCGTATGAGCATTACCAGCAGGGTGACCTTGCATTCTTTAAAAATGAATTTGATAAAATTACCCATGTAGGCATTATGCTGAACGGGAATAAGATCATCCACGCATCCGGACAGGTACGTCTGGACTTAATTGATGAGCAGGGAATCATTCATGCAGATAAGCGTATTTACACACACAGACTGGCGTTTATTAAGCGGCCGGGAGTGTAATTAGTGGTCAGTTGTCAGTATACAGTGGTCAGAAAAAAAACATTTGTCCATTCTTTTGTGTAGCCCATGGCTGTAGCCTTGGAGATTTACGCATCCGTGAATGAGTTTTAAGAAGAGCAGAGTTAAAAGCTCTTGGAATTATTTTTTATGACAAAAATAAAGTTATTTTTCGAATATGTATATATGAGTATTTACAAGGTTTCAGGTACTGGAAGCGGAAGGTATATACTTATGATGGCAATGGGATTCATATTTTTTACTTCAATGTTGTTATTCGTTTTGTTTAATCTGAGTCCTAAAATTTTTCTTTTCTATTTTGCATTACCAATTTGGGGAATAGCCTTTATTTATTTCCTATTTAATATGGATGATAAAATTGTTGAGAAGTATAAAGGCATGGATTTTAGTTATGGCAGATCTTACTTAGTATTCATTGCAGTGGCTATATTTGCTTTTCTACCTTTATTGCTTGTCATACTAATCAAGTATTTTCAACGATTATAAAATAATTGGCGAAACAGCGTGTCGTAAGGTTTATTTTAAGAAATATCTGATACTGACAATATCGGATAGAATTCCCGACCTTTGCAGTGCTACCTCTAAGAGATTTTCGGTCATTTTTACCCTTTATTATTTCTCAAACTATCTCCTAAATTGTTTCATTCAGGCGGAATATACCCGGATTATGGGCGGATCATATACGAATTATGTCTAGTCCTGAAATACAGGTACTAGGACCATAATTACAGCATCCTTTTGCTTTATTCCATGTGTGTGTTTCCTGATTTTTAACACAATAGTGGTTAAATCTATATTTCCAGCTCTTCCGGATTTGCAATCCTGAAACCAGATAAAAAGGATTTGTAATCCGTTTTTTTATCTGAAATCCTCCTAAAAACAATTTTTCCCTCTTTAAACTTAGAACTTCTTACTTAAAATCTCCTAAAACATTGAAATAAAAACAATTAATCCGTACATTTGCAGTCCGTTTTTGGTTAAACGGATCTTAAAAACAAATTTCAGTCTCTTGCCCGTAGGCTGATGTATAAAAGGGTGAATATTATGCTTACTCCAAAACCAGAAGATTTCAACTGGGACTTAGTTGGTGACAAAGGTTTCGGTGGCGGTTACACTGCTGCTGAAAAAGAAAAAATTGCTTCTTTGTATGAAGGTACATTAAGCGAGGTTACTGAGAAACAAGTATTAAGTGGTACCGTAGTTGGTGTTACTGAACGCGATGTGATCATTAACATTGGTTTTAAATCAGATGGTCTTATTCCACTTTCTGAATTCCGCGATGTAGATGGCGGTGTTAAAGTTGGTGAAGTATACGACGTATTTGTTGAAGACCAGGAAAACTCTTCAGGCCAGTTAGTATTATCTCGTCGTAAGGCGCGTATTGTTAAGGCTTGGGAAAACATTCAAGGTGCTCTTGATAGCGATGTTATCATTGAAGCTCTTGTTAAGAGAAGAACGAAAGGTGGTTTGATCGTTGATTTATTCGGCGTTGAAGCTTTCTTACCAGGTTCTCAGATTGATGTTAAACCAATCCGTGACTTTGATATCTTCGTTGGTAAGAAGATGGAAGTTAAGGTTGTTAAAATCAACTATACAAACGATAACGTTGTCGTATCACACAAAGTGTTGATCGAAAAAGATATCGAAAAACAAAAAGCTGTAATCCTGAACAACCTTGAAAAAGGTCAGGTATTGGAAGGTGTGATCAAAAACATGACAAACTTCGGTGTGTTCATCGATTTAGGTGGTGTAGATGGTTTACTTCACATTACAGATATCTCTTGGGGCCGCATAAGCCATCCGCAGGAAGTATTAAGCTTAGACCAAAAAGTACAGGTAGTAGTGTTGGATTTCGACGAAGAGAAAAAACGTATCTCTCTTGGTATGAAACAACTTACTTCTCACCCTTGGGATGCGCTTCCAGCTGATGTTGCTGTTGGTTCTAAAATCAAAGGTAAAATCGTTAACGTAGCAGATTACGGTGCATTCCTTGAATTACACCCAGGTGTTGAAGGTTTGATTCACGTATCTGAAATGAGCTGGTCTCAGCACTTACGTAACCCACAAGACTTTATCAAAGTTGGTGATGAGTTAGAAACAGTTGTATTGACATTAGACCGTGATGAGCGTAAAATGTCTTTAGGTATTAAGCAATTGACTGAAGATCCTTGGACTAAAGCTGATGCTATTTCTAAATACGCTGTAGGTACTAAGCACACAGGCCTTGTTCGTAACTTGACTAACTTCGGTTTATTCATCGAGTTAGAAGAAGGTATCGACGGTCTTGTACACGTATCTGATCTTTCTTGGACTAAGAAAATCAAACACCCATCTGAATTCGTTAAGGTTGGTGATAAATTGGATGTAATCGTATTGGAGTTGGATGTTGAAAACAGAAGACTTGCTTTAGGTCACAAACAATTAGAAGAAAACCCTTGGAATACGTTCGAAACAATCTTCACTCCGGGTTCAGTTCATACAGCAACGCTTATCTCTAAAAACGATAAAGGTGCAGTTCTTGAATTGCCATACGGTATCGAAGGTTTTGCAATGAACAAGCACCTTGTAAAAGCTGACGGTTCAAATGCAGAACAAGGTGAAGCGTTAGATTTCAAAGTGTTGGAGTTCTCTAAAGACGACAAACGTATTGTGTTATCTCACACAAAAACGTTCTCTGAAGTAGCTGAAGATGCTGCTGCTCCTGATGCTAAGAAAAAGAAACCTGCTGCTGCTAAAGCCGCTAAAGCTGCTGCTCCTGCAAAAGCAAAAGATGTTGAGAAATCAACATTAGGTGATATCGAAGCACTTTCTAATTTGAAAGATTCAATG
The DNA here is from genome assembly GCA_021151805.1 of Cytophagaceae bacterium. Classification (GTDB taxonomy): domain Bacteria; phylum Bacteroidota; class Bacteroidia; order Cytophagales; family Cytophagaceae; genus Cytophaga. Next base: position 12,757 of record JAGKWN010000053.1, read on the forward strand.
GACGGAAAGAAGTAATTCTTTCTCTCTGAGATAATAGAAGCCATCATGCGAATTCGCGTGATGGCTTTTTTATTATCAGAAGAATTGTTTTAGCTGCTTAGTATCAATTGATTATTTCATAAGAGATATGACCGGAAGAAAGAATCGCAAAATCTTTTACTTTTTAGCTTTATTGTTTGCACTAATTTTATAACTTTGCAAACCTAAATCAGGGTTTCGTGGCCGAGTGGCTAGGCAGAGGTCTGCAAAACCTTCTACACCAGTTCGAATCTGGTCGAAACCTCCGAGTAAAGCCTTCATCCCGATAGTTATCTGGATTGAAGGCTTTTTTATTTGAAACAACCGAAAAACAAACACGAACAAATCGGTTGAAACATTTTTCAATATATTGTAGTTAAAACAATCATAAACTTAATCATTGCTCTGTCATGAATCCCAGATTACAATTTATTCAAGAACGTATCGGTAGTGTTGTTACAGACAGTCCTTCAGAAATAAGCAACTGGCTTCAGATGACACCTGTATATGCAGAGAAAGGGAAGATCGTGGTAGATATTCCGGTGCGCGCTGACATGACGAATATGATGAAGACTCTCCACGGCGGTATTGCAGCAACCATTCTGGATGATCTTTGCGGTACCGTATGTTTGATCTCGGCAGATGATTTCTTTTATGCGACTGTAAACCTCACCGTAGATTATTTATTGCCTGCACATGTTGGAGAGGTGCTTCGCTGCACCGCAGAAGTAGTGCGACTAGGAAAAACAATTATCAATGTACAGGCTGAATTGATTCGTCCGGATGGGAAGATTGTAGCCCGGACAACTTCCAATCTGATCAATACCCAGATCAAGACGCATTAAGAAATCTTATCCGGATAGGGTGTTTTCGGGTTAGAATGTTAACTTTTGTTAAAATCATTCTGGATTACAAGAAGTTATTCACTTTTTTTGTAACTGTATTCCAATTACTTCCGTAAAAAACTCTATATAATTTGCTGGAATATCTCATTCTCTATCAATTATATAGTGTTTTAACCCTTTAACATATGTATCATGGAAGAATTTGAAAAAGTACTTAAATCTCATACCTGGACAGAAGAATCGACCATCCGTGTTCTCTTAAACAGCAACAATAAAGGTACCATCAAGGAAATACTTCCGCGAATCAGAAAATATACCAATGCAGTTGTTATAAACTATCAGGAAGACCTGCAGACAGTAGCACAAATTTATATCGGCGACAGAACAATCACATTAGCATAGTCTGATCTCTTCATTTTATTTTTTACGGATCGACTACGCATTTTGATAGGGTTCCATCATTCTACTTACGGACTTGAAGGCAGTTCTGCTGGCTGCTTCCGGCTTAGTTCCATGCAAGCTGTTTACGCTCGTGCCAATAGGCTTCTCTGTCTACCCGCATTTTCTTTAACTGATCAATTTCATCTGCATGCAATGTGAATGTATTGGCGAGTAGATTTTGCTCCAGTTGTTTCACAGTGGCTGCACCGCTTAAAACAAAGGCTGGCTTTAGTGTATCCATACAGAATCGCATAGCGACCGCATCTTTTCCAACGTTGTATTTTGCTGCTAATGTTTTAAGCAGTGCATCATTCGTCTGGCTTCTTAATACACGGCCGTTGGCAAGGGATTCTTTGATGATGATCGTGGCGTTGGCTGCATGCAGCAATTCAATAACTTCCGCAATACTTTGTTCGAATAAATTGTAGGTTACCTGAAATACAGTAAAGATTGGTTTGCCTTCCACAGTAAGTGTCAGTGCTTTTTTGATCACTTCGTTCTGCTGTACACCGCTTGTCGTAAGGCCAATCTGTATATGGAAAGTTTTTTTTATCGCAGCCAATTCTCCAAGCGCTTCTTTATTTTCCAGCACGCCACTATCAAGGGTAGCTGAATGAATCTGATACATGTTCAGATAAGGAAGAAGTTGTTGTGAATATTGCCATTGCTGTTTCAATACCTGTAATGAATGTTCTTTTACTTCGTGCTGTTCAGGATTTTTTTCAAAGTTCGCGGTATAGATATATCCCCATTTGGTAGAAATTCCAATATCTGAATAATTTCTTTTTCTGGTCCAATCCAAAAGTATTTCCTCTGCAATGCCATAACCCGGTGCGCTATCAAAATGACGGATTCCAAGTTGATATGCCGTGTCCAACAGATCTAATGCATGCGCCTGTAAAGCGCTTTTATCAGGATTCTGTAAACTATCAGCAGTTTTTATATTTATATATAGTGGCCTGCCAATAGCGGCCATACCTAATGCGATTTGTGTCATAAAAATTGAAGGTGAATAAAAAACTTCTCCTGATGTTTTTGTTTGATTAAAATTACGTAATTTAAAATAGTGATGCATAATGAAAAACAGCATCTCAAACAATTGCCCCTATGAAACAACTTTTTTTCTCAGCTCTATTTTTGAGTTTTTTTATTTCGTGTAACAACCATGGTGAAAAGACAGCAGCAGTAACCTTAGACGATACGCTCGAAAGCGATACGTTTCCGAAACCCTTTGCGACGGAGTCCGCTAAAAAATTCAGTAAAGCGATTGGCTGGAAAGAAGGCCAGGCACCAGTAGCACCTAAAGGTTTTATTGTGCAGAAATATGCCAATATGCTTGAGAACCCCAGATGGATCTATGTGCTGCCGAATGGTGATGTATTGGTGGCCGAATCAGGTACAAAAGGTTTTATAAAAAAGACAGCTTCATTTATCAGCGGTAATTCAAAATCCAAACTGTCGGACGGCAGCGCTGATCGCATTACGCTCTTCCGAGATACTAATAAAGATGGTCTTCCAGATGTACGTGAAGTGTTCCTTGAAAATCTAAACCAGCCGCTGGGCATGCTGTTAATTGAAAATACATTTTATGTAGCTAACACCGATGGTGTTGTTGCGTTTCCATATACACGCGGACAAACATCTATTACGGTAAAAGGCAAGAAGATCACGGACCTGCCTGCAGACGGCTACAACAATCACTGGACACGAAATATTATTACTAATGCCGATGATTCAAAGATCTACATCTCGGTGGGCTCTTCCAGCAACATTGGAGAACATGGCATGGATCAGGAAATAATGCGAGCGAATATACTTGAAATGAATCCCGATGGCAGCGGCAAAAGAGTATATGCCTCGGGTATCCGCAATCCTGTGGGTATGGCCTGGGCACCTGGTACACGTATATTATGGACGGTTGTAAATGAACGCGATGAGTTGGGCGATGAACTGGTAGCCGATTATCTGACAAGTGTAAAAGATGGTGGTTTCTATGGCTGGCCGTATTCATACTGGGGACAGCATGTTGATCCAAGGTTGGAAGGTAAGGGGATGGATATGGTAAATAAGGCGATAGTGCCGGACGTATCACTGGGAGCGCATACAGCATCGCTGGGGCTTGCTTTTTATGAGCATACCATGTTTCCCGAACATTACCAAAATGGCGCATTTATCAGTCAGCATGGCTCCTGGAACCGTTCTTCTTTCTCCGGCTACAAAGTAGTATTCGTGCCGTTTGATCAGGGGAAACCATCTGGCCCGGCAGAAGATTTTTTAACAGGCTTCATTGCCAATACAGAAGAGGTATACGGCAGGCCTGTAGGCATTACAGTATTACAGGATGGTTCTCTGCTAGTGGCTGATGATGCAGCCAATACCATCTGGCGGATCAGCGTTGATAAAAAATAAAAACGAAACATAAATAAAAAAGGTCAATACATGTATTGACCTTTTTTATACCTATTCAGCTGTTGGTTGCATGTGTGTAGTGATTGCTATGCGGTTCCATCCGTTTATTGCTACTACAGCCATAATGATGTATGCTACGTAAGTCTCACCAAAAGCTTCAACGGCTTTCTGGTATACAGAATCAGATATCCCATGCTGATGAATAAGGGTACATTCTTCTGTTAGCGCCAGGATGATTTTTTCTTCTGCGGAAAATAGATCCGTTTCTCTCCAGGTGCTTAATAAAAATAAACGCTGCAGGGTTTCTCCACTTTTAATGGATTCCTTGGTATGCATGTCCAGGCAGGAAGCGCAGCCATTAATCTGCGACGCACGCATCTTGATCATGTTCTTGTGTTCTTTTTTCAGTGCTGTGGTTTGTAAATAACCCTCTAAACCCAGCATGGCTTTGTATGCTGCCGGTTGCAATGCTTCCATATTTAATCTCTTTTCCATACGTTTTGTGTTTTAGTATGAAACAAAACTAGGAACTGGTTTTCCGGAAAAACTTAAACTGGTTTAAGAAATATTCTTTTTGCGGATTTCGCTTAAATATTCAGGCGTAAAACCTAAATAAGAAGCTAATAAGTATTGCGGAACACGTTGAACAAAGTCGGGAAAACTACGGCTGAAATTCAGGTATTGTTCTTCTTTCGAAAATGTATGCTGGTATTTTGCACGAATCTGTGCCGCAGCCGCAGCTTTTTGGTATACCAGACGGAAATAACGTTCCATCGCCGGCAATGCTTTAAACAGTTCTTCCTGCTCGTTAAAAGAGATACTCAGCAATTCGGTCGTTTCAACGGCCTGGATATAAAAGTTTGCCGGATGCTGATTCATGAAAGCCATGTAATCATTCATCCACCAATTTTCGATCGCAAATTGCGTGGTTTGTTCAACGCCTTTTTCGTCAATAAAAAATAAACGCAGGCAACCTTTCAAAACAAAGTAATTGTGTTTGCAGGGATCACCGGCCTGGAGCAGGTTTTCTTTTTTTGCTACTTTTCTGTGCTGAAAAAATCCGGAAAGTAATATTTCTTCTTCAGAGGTGAGCGATATGAATTTACGTACATGAGCGAGTAATCCAGTGTACATAGTAAGTAATTATTTCAAATGAATGTATGAAAAATTCAGCTTACTGAAAGTTAAGCAATGAAATTCAAATCATGTAATTGATGTATGTTATTATGATAAAATGGGGATAACTTATTTTGATATTTTTCATCCGCTGTAGTGCTGAATCCGTTATTAAATCTAGCATACAGAACAAGTTAATTTAACTTTTCAGCTATGCGGAAATAATCTTTAACATAAATAGTACTACATGGAACAGGTTGAAAAAGAATTAAAATTAGTTAAATGGACAAATGAATCATTTATCGAAATACTGATGAACAGTAATAACAAGGAACGTTTGAAAGAAATCTTACCGGTGTTAAGAAAGTACACGAATGCCATTGTTGTACATTACAAAATGGATATGGATTCTACAGCCCACGTTAGTATTGGTGCAAAGGTAATTGCAGTTGCATAAGTAGTCCGCTTATATGCATGAACAAGGATCACCGGCTCGACGTGCTCCTTGTTTTTTTATTTTACAGGATATTTTTTATCTGTCCAGTCTGTTTTAAAATCTGTTTTCATATTCAGAATTTTAAAATTGGTGAATCCCATAGTTGTTAAAATGGTATTGGCTTCGTGAATGTTCCAGCAATCTTCTATTTTACAGCAACCGCAATAAATGACAATTTCTTTGTTTCTTGGAACGTCCTTTAAAGCAGTTTTCATTTTTGTTTGATTGGCAGGATTAATGGTTTCACCAATCAGTACAGCATCCGGAATCATAGCCATTGGGCCAACGTTGTAGATCGCAGGTTTTTTAGCTGCAGGATCCTGCAGCACCGCAGCAAGCTTAGCCGGTTCGATCAGTTTTTCTAGCGGGTAGGAAAATGCAGTCAGGATAGATGCCAGTACAAAAAATGATAATACTTTAGTCAGATATTTTTTTTTCATAGGAATGATATTTAAGGAAAAGAGTTATTCTTTTTCGAATAAATAAGTTGTCACCATGATTGTATCATGGGTTTGCGTTACAATCGTACCTCGGACAGACGATATTAGTTTATAGTTCAGTGATAAATACTTTGCTAAAGTCTTATTTATGGTTATCTGATTTGAATCAGTGTGTTTATAATTCCATGCAGAGAGCGGTATTTCTTCTAGTTTTACACTATTTTCTGTTACAATGATTTCATTATATATATAACTTGATGATTGATGTATTTCAATCATCAATAGTTTTGGATTATAGCTCTGTGAAAAAAGTTTTGTCGAAATCAGTAAAAGAATACAAATCGAAAGTGTTTTAATGAATTTCATCTTACTAAATGGTTTTAGTTCGAAATCTGAAGCGTTTTAAGAATTTTATCTAATTCCTTTTTTTGCGCCTTAGTATTGTACGTGGTAACGATTCCAAGACTGAATCCTTTTTTCAATAATGAATAATACGTTTGTTTTATTTCTACAGATCCAGGATTTTTTAAGGAAAGAGAAAATTTATAAAAAGTTGTGCCGTTAATTTTTTCCTGACTAATCTTATCATCGATCTTGTAATCGGGTTTTGTGCGAAGCAATAATCTTTTTACCTGACGCAGGTACATTGTTTCGTTTTCAATTTCGGGATAGTCCATGATGTTTTCAGCCATGATTACAAAGCCCGGATTGAAATCTACAGCTGCACCGATACGGTATTCATTAACCATGATTAATACCGCGTCTTTGATATCTTTCGGATTAAACAAAGGCTTTAGTGAAGCATCTTTATCGGTCATCTTTTTCATTGCCTTTGAAATAATGGTATCGGTTTGCTCTTTTGAATGAACCTTCCATGTTGGCGGTACATCTATTTTTAAATTAAAATAAGTATTGGTGTATACATTGTTTTCAAACGTACCATAGTCAAATACATCTGGATTAGATTGACCATATGCAGTAACCGTAAAAAATAAAGCGATGAATAAAAACAGATTCTTGTTCATTGTAAAGATGGGGAAAGAGTGTGTAGTAATATATTTATTTGATGCCAAACATTTCTTTCATCGCATTCCATAAACTGCTTTTTAATGCAACAGTTGTTTCCAGCTTGGCAAGGGAGTCTGCTAAGAGAATGGCTGTGGAATTATGTTTTTGTATGGCATACAAATCTTTTGGAAGGCGTGGAGTAAACGCATCGGCAGGCAAGCCGAAAGATAAAATAATCCGTGGCTTTAATGTTTCAATGTCTTTTAATGAAACCGGATGTGTTGTTTGTAGCACACCGCAGTCTGTATAATCAAGCTGCGCCGCTTTCACAATCTTACCAAGCATTTCGAGTTGTGCAGGAGTCGTAGTATAGGATGCATGCATAAGTATCAGAATGCCGTTGCTGTATTTGCCTGTTGGCTTTAATACAACCGGCTCCGGAGCTTTAGGTGCAACTGTTTCTTTCACGGTTGCCAATGAAGGTGTGGCTGGGATAGAAGGTATGGCCGGAGCCTTAGGAATGGCAGGAGAAGCCGGTGCTGCAGGCGTAACAGGTGTTGTAGCTTTGGAAACTTCAGCAACAGGTGCTGCTGCCGCAGGTTTACTCTCTGTAACGACAGGTGCTGCCGTTACGCCATTTGGATCTGTAATGATGTATAAGGTATCTGAAAATATATCTTTCCAGTTTTCCGGATTAATTTGTCCTTCCATAAATACTGCATGGCTTAAATGCACATGCAAATACAAATTACGAAAAAAGGTTTTTTAAATGATGAATTAGGAATTATGAGTTATGAATTAATTCTCAACAATTCTCATTTTCAAGGGATAATGATTAAATAATATAGGTTTTTTCTCAGATTTATAAGTTTTCAATAGAATGGTGTAACTTGCAGGCTATTATTCTATTTAACATTCAAATAAATATGTCAAAAGGACCTATTTCCAAGTTCATTCAGGAACATTATCTGCACTTTAATGCTGCGGCTTTAGTTGATGCAGCAAAAGGATATGAAACGCATTTATTAGAAGGCGGGAAAATGATGATTACCCTTGCCGGTGCAATGAGTACAGCAGAATTAGGTAAGTCTTTGGCGGAAATGATCCGTCAGGATAAAGTTCAGATTATTTCATGTACAGGCGCAAACCTGGAAGAAGATATCATGAATCTGGTTGCGCACTCACACTACAAGCGTGTACCGAATTATCGTGATTTAAGCCCGCAGGATGAATGGGATTTATTGGAAAACCATTACAACCGTGTTACAGATACCTGTATTCCGGAAGAAGAAGCATTCAGAAGATTACAGAAACATTTATATAACGTTTGGAACGATGCAGACTCTAAAGGCGAGCGTTACTTCCCGCATGAGTTCATGTACAAAATGTTGTTGAGTAAAGAGCTTGAACAATATTATGAAATCGATCCGAAGAATTCCTGGATGCTTGCTGCAGCTGAGAAAAACCTTCCGATCATCGTACCAGGCTGGGAAGATTCTACTATGGGTAACATCTTCGCTTCATACTGCATCAAAGGTCAGTTCAAACCAACAACAATGAAGTCTGGTATTGAATACATGATGTGGTTGTCTGACTGGTATGTGAAAAACTCTGAAGGCAAAGGTGTAGGTTTCTTCCAGATTGGTGGCGGTATTGCCGGCGATTTCCCAATCTGTGTGGTACCAATGTTGTATCAGGATATGGAAATGGAAAACATTCCGTTCTGGAGTTATTTCTGCCAGATCTCTGATTCTACAACTTCTTACGGATCTTATTCAGGAGCTGTACCAAATGAAAAAATTACCTGGGGAAAATTAGATATCAATACACCTAAGTTTATTGTTGAGTCAGATGCTACGATTGTTGCACCGCTGATCTTTGCTTATCTGCTGGGATGGTAATTGTCTGAATCAGGATTTACTGGATTAAAAGATTAACAGGATGAATTTCCTGTTTTTTTCATTCTGTAAATCCTGATTATTTTTTTGAATTGAATGAATTTATTTTTGCTATTTTTTTTAAATAATCAGAAAATGACATTGGATGAGATTACTTATAAAATAAATGGGTGTGCTATGAAAGTACATAGCACCTTGGGAAATGGTTTTCAGGAAGTTATTTATCAACGTTGCTTAGCTATTGAATTAGAAAAGGCAAAACTGAATTTTGGAAGAGAAGTAGAACAACAGATTTTTTATGAGGGAATAGAAGTAGGAACGCGAAGAGCTGACTTTGTTATTGAAGGGGCAGTTATTGTTGAATTAAAAGCAATTATTAACCTGGATGATGTGCATCTTGCTCAAGCTAAAAATTATGTTGTTGCTTATGACTTTCCAATAGGTTTACTGATCAATTTTGGATCAACAAGCCTGCAATTCAAAAAGATTTTTAATTCCAGAATTAAGATTTAAATTTCCTTATCCAGTTTAATTCTTAAATCTAGTAAATCCTGATTCAGATATTATTCAAACTTCCCCTTATTCATCCTGATCATTTCTGAATAACTCAAATGCATTTCAAGGGCTTGTATGGATTGAGTAATCCGTTTGGATTTGGTTGTTTCTGTTTTAGCAGAATCGATCCACTTTGAAAAATAATTCTGGTGTGATTTGGTCAGACTTTTAAAATACGTATGTGCACGCGGAACATCTTCCAGACACATCATAAAATCAGTGTTCAATTCATATTCTTTCGGATCAAATTCAATGCGCACGGTTAGCGTAGCGCCTGTTGCTTTGTGCGTTCCTTTACGCATGCCTGCGTTGATGGGCATAATAAATTCTCCATCACCCATAGGGATAAGCGCAACCCCTTCAATAGGAAACTTGTCGAGTGATCCTTTTACCCGGAACCCTTTCCGGTTGCCCGGAGCCAATGCTTCAGAAATATCTATAGGAATATAGATAAAGCTCCATCCGGTTTTTTCGCCGTTTTTCTCAAACTTCTGAATAACTGCCTTGAATGTTTTCATTCATTCAATTTAAAAAAGCATTGATAGAACTCAAAATAATAAGATCAACGACGGAATTATTTATCCGCATAGTTTATTTTTTGAATGAAAATGTTTTGATTTGGGAAATGAGTACTACGAATAAAAAAAATATTCTTGCCCTTTCGGGAAGTGTGCGAAAGGGCTCGGCGAATGAAAAGATCCTGCAGCATCTTGCAACTGGGTATGCAGATTACATCGATTTGAATGTGTCGTTTGATCTTTCTCTATTGCCGCATTTTAATCCCGACCTTACAGATAATATTCCGGATATTGTTCAGAAATTTTTAACAGCAGTTTCCAATGCGGATGGCGTTATTATTTGTACTCCTGAATATGTATTCAGTATACCGGCAGTGTTGAAGAATGCCTTGGAATGGACAGTTGCAACTACTGTGTTCTCCGAAAAGCCTTGTGCGATCATCGTCGCATCGAGTTTGGGTGATAAAGCTTTTGAATCCCTGGATCTGATTATGAAAACATTGATTCAACAGGAACTTGATCCGCAGGCGAAAGTATTGATCCAGGGGGCGCGGAGTAAAATTTCTGCAGATAAAGAAATAGACGCGCAAACAACAACTGCCTTGGATGTATTGATGAAATCTTTGTTGAAACAGATTCAATGATCTAATTATTATAACAGTACCAGATATGAAATTAAACCGTGAAGAATTATTACCCATCCTGAATAAACTTTCAGTGAACACACCGGCATTGTTTGGTAACCTGAAGCCGCAGGAAATGATTGAACATGTTACCGTTACTTTCCAGACATCCTCTGGTAAGTTGCATTGGCCTGTACCTAAAGATGAAGAGAAAGCCAACGCTGCCAAACAGTTTATGGTGTACACTGATGCAGAAATGCCGCAAGGAATTAAAACAGCAACAATGGGAGAGTTGCCTCCGCCACTGATTCATAAAACACTTGCAGAAGCTGTGGAAACACTTTTACAGGAAATAGAAAATTTTCATCTGCATTTTAAAAATAATCCTGAAGCTAAAACCAGTCATCCGCGCCTGGGTGCCATGACGCATGAAGAATGGTCAGTACTGCATACCAAACATCTGATTCATCATTTCAAACAATTCAGTTTGGTATAAGTAAGATGAAATAAAAAATCTCCTTCCGGATCGGAGGAGATTTTTTATTTCTGTGAAAGGGAGGGATATATTATTTGTAGACATTGCCAAGTATCTGCAGCCAGCTCTTATGTTCTTCTCCGCCGCAACCGGCTTTCAGGTAGTAGTAGTAAACACCATCCGGCACATTGTGTGCATTCCAATCGTTGTTGTAATTACTTGCACGGAATACTTCTTTGCCCCAGGTGTTATAGATCACCAGCTCAGAATTTTTCGCTACCATCAGTCGTTTGGTATTTTCAACTTCCGTGATTCTCAACTCGTCGTTTTTATTATCACCATTTGGAGTAATCAGGTTCGGTACATATAAGTGCTGGTAATTGATTGCTGTCACTTCAACAGAGTCCAAATCAGTATTGCAATTTGTTGTTTTATCCTGCACATACACATAATATACTTCTTTGATGGCAGATGTTACAATACTGTATGAAGGTGATGTTGTTTCTGTATAAGACGGAACGCCTTTCTTACTCCATACATAGTTGTATGAATCCTGAGTTGCTGGAGTAACATTGACGGTAAAGCTTATCGTTGAACCTACACACAAGGTATCTTCAGGCTGATCAATGGTACTGATGGCAAAGCCGCCTGCGCCAACTGTAACGGTAACGATATCTGAAGACGAACCGCAGGCATCAGATATTTCATATTTGAAATCATATGAATTACCTGCCACCAGATTGTTTACCAATACAGAAGTCGGAGATTGGGCAGTTAATGTAATAGATGGTGTTAGTGTTTCCAATGTCCATGTTCCTGTTCCAAATAATGGGGTGTTGCCTGTAAGTACAACACTTGTATTGCAGGTATTTTTATCTGTACCGGCAAAGGCGGCAATATTGGGTGCTGCAATTTTCAACGTGTCTGTATTTTCTGCAGAACAGTTATTATTTGTTTCTTTCAGTTTGACAACACTTTGTGTTTGTCCGCCATCTGCTGTTAGCTGGAATGTGTTTTCTCCGGAGACCATGGTAATATCACCTGAAACAACAGACCATTCATAGGTACTACCATTAGAAGTATTGTCCGGATTTGCTGTGAACTGTAATGATGCTGTACCCGGGCATTGTGAGCCGGGTCCTGTAATGGCAGGTTTCTGTACCATAGTTGTTGATACAATGACTGTATCTGTAGCAGTACCGGTTACATTTGTTACGTTCCATACCAGACGAGCTGTGTCGCCTGTGAATGTAACAGTAGCGGTTGTGCTGTTTGCAGGGTTTACTGTACCGGTGCTGCCGGCAGCAAATGTCCATACACCCGTTTCACCAGAACCCAGAGACGCATTTAGTTGTGTTGTATGCGTATTACATAATACGATATCAGAACCTGCGTGCGCAGTAGGTAGTGGCGGAGGTGGAGCGCATGATTTATAAATAGCCGTTACCGGAACACGAGCACAGGCGTTTCCCGCAGTTACTACCCAGCGAAACATACCCGGGATAGCATTGTTTGCCCATCCTGAAGTACTATTACCCGTAAAGCTGATTACCCCGTTGTAATTTTGTGGATACGTCATCCCGTTCTGGTACCAGTTCATATTTGAGCCATTTGACATTCTAAGAATATAACCTGTACCGACGGGCACTGAAATACCAACAGGCATTTTTAACAGTACTGAGTTTCCTGTTACACAACCTTCAGCGGCTGTAGGAGTCCAGGAGGCAGATGTTGCAACGACATTTCTCGATGCATCCAAAACCTGAAGCTGTATACCGCCAGATGGACAATTATAAATATGCATATCAATATAAACCGAATCAATTGAGATGGCAGTTAGTACATCAAACTTTAATTCTGTTTCAGATTGTACAGATCTTGCTCCCTGTCCGCTTAATCCATTACCTGTTAAAGGCAAACCTACAGGAATTCGGAAAGAGGCAGTATCTTCTACATAAAATACATAATCATTTGTTGGTGTTGCAGCAAACGTATAAGAATCGCTGCCTTTCTGCACCATGTCTGTAAGCGCTGTACTTGTGAGGCTTGTCCACCATTTATACTTTCCTGAATTATTTGGGGATACACTCAAGGTAATATTTCCCGGATCACAGTAAATCGCATTGGTAGCAAGAGGAGCTTTGGTCGTAATGGTGACCTGTGAAGACTGCATGCCACATAACGGATCGGTCACTTCTACTTTATATGTACCAGGTGTATTTACATAATATGTTTTCTGAGTATTATCGCCAGGAGCTTCTGTGGGGAAATTTTTATACCATTTATAAGTAACGCCAACGCCTATAAAGCCTGCATCAAGTGTCACAGAAGCAGGATTACATAATTCAACGTTAGGCCCTAAGTTGATCGAGTACATATTATTGACTACGATTGCATCTGATTTTGTACAGGATCCGTTATCGCTTACACAAACAGAGTAAGTACCAGGTTTGGTTGCAGGCAATGTATAAGGAGCAGAAAGACCGGTGCCGCTGGTAACATTGCCATCACTATCAACCCATGTAACAATGGTTGTACTGTTTTTGGGAACACCTGCATCCAGTGTGATTCCGCTGCCGCCATTGCCGCATAAGGTTCTGTCGGGGCCCAGGTTTGGTTGCGGACCTGCTGAACCGTAGGCACAGCCTGGAATGAATGAAATATCATCAATGGCAAAATCAGATTCACCGCCGTTACCGGAGCAACCTGTAGTTTGTCTTCCTTCTATACTAATGGTTACAGTAGCGGGTGGTGTAGGACCTGAATCCCAAAATGCTTCTACTGGTTTCCATGCACCGCCTGGGCTTGCTCCACCTATATAAGGTGCCTGAATCACACTGCCAAGATCTGTTCCGTTTACGTCAAAATTTAAAAGGCCCGGATAGTTTGGGTTGTCCTTTAATGAGTTGATCCAAACAGAGAAATAATATCTTGTATTGGGCTGAACTGGAATGTTACTTTGTCTCCACAATTTTATACCGGTAACGCACACACCATCGATCATTAAGAACTTATCATCAGAAGATGAGCTATGATCGTTGAAGGTAGCCGAGAAGGCATTGTTGAATGAAGGCATCTGAGAACCTGTACCTACGAAGATGTAGCCCGGAACAGAAAAGCCTGAAGTGAATATTTTGTACCCATCCGGACCTGTACTAAGGTCTCCGTCAGAATCTGGTGTAAAGGACCAGCCAGTATAATCTTGCGAGAAGTCACCGTTAACAATCAAGTTCTGACCGGAATTTAAGTCAGCAGGGCATTGGGCCTGTGTGGTCGTCCATGTAATAACCAGAAATAGGATAAGGAAATATTTATTCATTATTATAATTAATGAGTTCAATTTTCCTTTTTATACTTTTGATCCTATAAAAGGTTGTTTAAATGCAATAAAACATGCTTTTTGTGTGTAAATTCGGCATGCTGATTCAAAAATCAGAATAAATTCTACTTAAAATTGTAATAACATATGTTAAAAGTCTATTGGATTATTCCAAGTTAGATATTTTCTGATGTAATAAATCCTTTAAGTTTGGATTCTATCAGATTACAATTGACAAAAAAGGGTTTTTCTGTGATATCAAACGTTGCTACGTTGGAAGTGATGGAATAAGAGCCTTTGACCTGACCAAGTGGTGTTGATAAAGAAAAATTTCCCGCCGATTCATTGCCTTCAAAAGTAGCACCGTCATTGTTGAGTATCGCTTTTTTAGCACGTGCTACTAAAATTTCAGCTTTTTCATTAAAAGGGAAAGTAAAATGGCAGTCAGACATAATTGGTTATTTTTTTTGTTTGTTTTCAAAAGTACATACTAAAAATTAAAAAAACATTTCTCTGTATTTTTCATGAATCAGAT
>JAGKWN010000054.1 GCA_021151805.1 Cytophagaceae bacterium
CTATAAATGTTAACCGAAATCATATTTATTGTCGCTCTTTTAACAAAGTATTTTTAATAAGTAATCAACCTAATAAACAAAAATCAAAATGGGATTAGCAGAAAAAAGATTAGCGGAAGAAATTAAGACTGACAAACTTCCTGCATTTGAATCGAAACTTAACGACAAGGCTGGTTATCCGATCAAAGTAAATATTGACTGGGCATCTTTTACAGCTTTCGATCAATACCCACTTTCAAGATTGGATATTGTTTTTGACGACATTGAAGGTTTTGTTAAAAAAATCTGTCAGGATGATATGGGCAAAGAGGCATTAAAAGAAAAAATGTCTACGATTCAAATCACAAATTCTGATAAACGTGAAGATTTAAAAATGGAATTAAAAGATTCTACATTTTCTTTAAACTTCCAGTTAGCGGGTGAAACATTCAGTTCTTATACAGACTCGCAAATGGCAGATTATGTCGAAAAACAACTGTAATCAGGTGATTGCAAACTATCAGAAAAACCTTTTAAAAAACATTTCAACCTGGCTTGAAATCCTGGAAGAAATGTCAAAGAATACAACAGACACTTCTGGCTTGCCAAAGCTTGAAGTGTCTTTGCGTTCCGGCAGACTATACGCCGGCAGTGTGATCGGCTTAAAAAAATCTACAAACGAAACCTTCGTGATGCTGCTGGAACACGCAGACCTACATACCAAATCCAGGATACATCTTATTCAATGCGAAGACATTGCTGCCCTTTCATTTATTGATCCGGATATTTATTTATCGATTTTTTCAAAGCCTATTGTTTCAGAACTTGAACTAA
The DNA here is from genome assembly GCA_021151805.1 of Cytophagaceae bacterium. GTDB lineage: Bacteria > Bacteroidota > Bacteroidia > Cytophagales > Cytophagaceae > Cytophaga. The sequence goes on from JAGKWN010000054.1 coordinate 814, forward strand.
AACGAAAATTAAAAGTCGTGGAAGATGAACTAGAATGCATTCTTTCAAAACCCATTCCTGTTTCATTAAGCACTTCCATTACAGAATCAGACCGCAGTCATGTATTACAAATGGCCGAAGGTTTTCCTGAAATTTTTAAAAAGCTTACCGCAGACGACATAAGTAAAAATTTAATCTTCGAACAAATATCTGACATTGAAATCCAGATGGATAAAACAGCAGGAACAATTCTAAACAAAAATAAACTTATCTGTATTTTTGCTAAAGACTCTGACATATTTTTATCCAGACAAAAAGAAGCCCTTTTCTATTCGATCGAAAAAGTACTTTAGCTGAGTTATGAATTATGAATGAATAAGTAAACTTTATCAAAAAAACATAATTCATAGTCATTATTCATAAATCCCGTTATTTATATCTATCCTACTTCAACCTCATAGAGGTAAAGACAAATGACCGACCAACAATTATTAGGGATTCAGAGTCCGGCAGACAAAACAGAAATAAAAAAAGCTTTATTGAACAAAGTTTCGGATCTTGATTTTGAGATTGATATTGAACGCATCTTCAGTTACATCTTATGTGCCAAACGACTGACACAGCAGATAGATGCAATCGATACCTTGATGGTAATATCAGATGAGCAAAAGGAATTACAGTCTGCTGCAGACGTCGTTTGTGATTCGCCGGAAAAACTAATAGAATATTTCCACACGCTGTATGACAACATTTCAAGTCGTTTTAATACATCACTCTGGAAGACAGCAATTCATCAGGCAAAAGAAAATAAGCGAATAAAACTGCTCAACTATTGCAAACCCATTGCAGATTTCCTGGCTGAAAAACCGTTTTTAAAATCTGAAGTACTGAGGTTATTAGCTAATACATTTCCGTTTGTTCAATTCTTTCCGGATCCTAAGGAGGATGATGCATTCTGGCAACAATACGGATACGTTTTCAACTTACTACGTGCAGGAAATACGGAGTTTGATCTGCTTGCGCATACAATACATGCACATCAGTACGCAGTGATTCAACTGGACGACTTTTACAACAGACTTTTATATTCGGCACGTTATTACAGAGAAAAAAAATATGCGCAGGCATTCAATGCATTGTCAGAGGGGATGCCTGCTGATGCTAAGCCTTTAATCGTATGGCAGCGCGAAATGAATGTTTTATACAAAGCCGCCTTCATTGAACAGGAAGAGCAGGTTGTAGAAATTTTCATAAATACACTTAATACTGCACGATCGTACTTCCCTGCTGATGAACAATTGTTATACATACAGGCAAAATACATACTACATACCTACGAACCTGAAGAAGCAAAAAATGTCATCATTGAGATTGTAAAGGCTGTTCCGCATCACCCAAAATGCATGTTCCTCTTAGGTAAATGTTATATGCAGCTGGGCATTTACAGAGCTGCAATGATCATTTTCAAAAACATTGAAGAACTTGATCCGCTCAATCTCCAATACACAATAGCTGGTGTAAAAGCAAAGCGTGCATATATTGATTTCTGCATGTCGGAACATATCCTGCAAGGAAACAGTAAGCAGTATTACATTACCATGGTGAATGAACTGATTGAACACAGCATGTTTGACGAAGCTGTTACATTTGCCGCAGAAGCTCCCAAAGAAGATGCTGATCTTGTTGCCCTGTCGCTCTATGCAACAGACGTAAGAAACTTTGATCAAACAGGAATTAAAAATAAAGATGCCATCTTTGATGCCTTGCTGTCTGCAAATGATTCTGAAATCAGAAGAAAAATAAAAGAACATTACTTACGCGACATTCCAAACTGGTCTGAAATTAACGAAGAAAAAAAATTCATACAAACCTATTATGAAGAAAACCCTACCGATGCCATGGCCAACTATCACATGGGTATGTACTTCTATTCCATAACCGATTATAAACAAGCTTACAATTATTTTCTGAAAGCAAAAACAATTGCGCCTACTGATCCTACGATGTATTATAATCTCGCACGCGCCGCTGCGTTGCTTGAGCAGTATAAAGATGCAGCAGAATATATGAGTGTATATTTAATATACAACAAGTACGTGCTGCAAGCCAATGAATACTACTGTAACTGGGCCTATACCTCAGAACAATACAGCAAAGCGCACAAATCTGCAAAATGGATCTTAAGCATTTGCAGAACGAATGAATTTAAGACCGTTCACTTTTTCTATTTTACTGCAGCACTACAACTCTATCTGAATACCGTACCTAAACAATATCACAATCCGGCATACGTTTATGAGTCACTGGAACTTTTCGATTCATATCAAAAACCGGACAATTTCTGGACTGAAGATGACGGACTGAAATCATTGTGCTGGGCTGCAAAATTGTGCTATGATATGAATGACTACGAAAAAGGTCTGAGCTATGTAAAACAAACCTTGCCGCATATAACAGATTACAATGCACGTTCTGTTAAAATGGGTTTGTTTGAAGTGCTGCCGCAATGTTTATACAAACTGGAACGCTACGAAGAATTGATCGAACTTGTAGTTGGCCCTGCTCAGGAACTGCTTAATAATCAAAACTACCAATACGACCTCGGACCGGCAGCAATTTATATTGCCTTAACGTACGGTGCACTTGAACAGTATGAAACTCAAATGGAGTGGGCATTGATCTGTGTGAATTGTTACACACAATCAGACAATCCTCCTATCGACTGGATTGAAAACTATCTGACGGACAAATTCAACATTTGTGTTGAACACGATGTAGACAATTACATCATACCCATCGGTGCAGCGTATCTTGACTTAATTAGAACCACAAATGAAAACCACATCTGGATGGCACACAATATGGCCAATGTATACGCACATTTACAACAAAACGAAGAAGCATTGGAATACCACCGCAAATGCCTTGTCTTCGGCCAGCAATGTGAACATGAATGTGAAGAAGAAATAAGAGGTTCACAAGCCTTTATAGATGCAAATATTGCTGCCCAAAATTCAAATTAAGACATGAGCACAACAACTGAATACCATACATTCTCGAACCCTACAGGTTTAAGCAAAGCACAATTATGGATGATTGCTACATCTGCCATGCTTACAGAACTGAATAAGGAGTTTCATGACACACTTTTACCACACCACATTTATGGTACACCTGCACGTATAAAAGACAGCAAACAATGTCTGCTGCGCGACTGGGATATAAAAGATCTGGAGGGCTTGAGCGACACATTAAACTACCTGCATACACAACATACCTTCTCGCATGTACAACAAAACTGGGAACATCTGAGTGACCTGGAATTTAACCAAACTCAATATGCCGGTATTAATCAGGAGTTCAGCAATTTATTAAATATGGTAGGCGATTACCAATACGATTTAAAACAAAGCGACTATGCCTGGCATTACGGCCGCTGCTCCTGGATTATAAGACATAGCTTATTCGATGGATTTATTACCGAAGAAGAAGCATGGAATCTATTGGAAGAAAACAGCAGACGCATTAAAGACAAGTTTCACTCCTGGGAAAATTTTGGATTGTCTTATATGGTTGGCGCACAATACTGGAAACGAAAAGAATATGCTGAAATAAGTATTAAAGGTCACAAAAATATACTCACGTATTTGCTTACAAATAAAAACTCGCCGTGGCTGAACGTAGACTGGAACGATTTTGAGTAATAAATACAATTATTGTAAAACTAAACCTTTCAAGGGTTTAAAATCTTTGAGAGACCACACAGAAAAATCATAAAAAAACATAACGAAAACATGAACAACACTGCAGCTATCAGAATTTCAGAAAGAGAACAGGCTATAAAAAAATGGCTGACAGAATTAATTGAAGTACAGGGCGCAAAACTCCCGGTTATGCCGGATGCAATTTATGATGCATTAGAAAACATTAATATTACAAATGCAATCAAAGAATTCACTCCCGACTCCGCAGCGTTACAAAATTTCATCAATGAAAATAGCATTCAGGCATTGGTGTATCAATGGTACTATGATGGTGGTGAAGTAAATAATATCCATGCAGAAGAAGGATATGCCTATAAAGACTGTCAGTTTGATGGCAAGCCAGGCAATACAGATCTTCTCTCGATAGATGAGCATGAAGGTTTTGAAATGGAGCCTGAATTAAATGATCAAATCAATGATACCTTCGGAGGATTTTGTCTGGATCCGGTCATGAATGTATGGTACGAAGATCTGGCCACTGAATTCTCAAGTAAATTTAACGAATATTATGATTTGAATTCTGAAGCAGACATCCATGTAGATTTAGACATGGTAAAAGATGCGTATGATGAATTATTCCATCTGAAATTAGTAACATTGATCCGGCAAGCATATCAAAAGGCTATTAAAGAAAACCCGATTAAAATAAACACTGAAAAACCATTTCATCTTTTCATTCAGCGCCATGAAAGATGGCCGATGCATGTGCTTAGTTTAAATGTATGATGATCTGTAAATTATAAGCAGTTAATCAATGGACAAAAAATTCAGACTAATATGCGCGACTTAAAAGACTTTGGTGCTATACTGTTCATTATTGTATTGGTTGTTGCAGCTCTGCAATGGGGATTACTGCGATTCACACATTGGTCAGTAGCACTCATCTCAACTGGAATTATTGGTTTATTCATTTCCGGCATTTATGTATCATTGAAGCATGCCAGGCCCAATGGCGGGAATAGAAGCATACCTGATTCAGCGTATATCGCACCTGCAATTATAATCCTAACTTCTTTACTTTTAGGAATGTGGTTGGTTTCTTATGCATCAAAAATCCATCTTCCCAAGCTTGCTATCCTTATTCCGATAGGGTTGATGTTTATTTTTGCTATAAGCAGTAATATATATGAGCAGATAAATAGTGCCACTTTTTATTTTAAAAATTTCAATAATTGTGAAATAGAAATTATTGACAACTCCGAAGGCAAATCCAGTGTAGACGAGATCGCTTTTCAAAATTCTGTTAGTGGATTCAATTCTAATATTATTATAAAACCCTATATAAGTAGCAACCCAAGTATGATAAGGTTTATAGATACCATTACAGTTTATTATTCATCTAAAAACACACAACGGACTAAAAAAGATTTTCCGTTTGACTATAACTTATTTAAAGAAGAGAAAGGTCCTACTGTTGGATATTTTTTTTGGATTAAATCACATAAAATATTACCCTTAAAACTTGTACTACTGCCCGATGACAAAGTCGATTTATATATAAACAATCGATTTACAGCACAGTATCCATAGTGAGTATGATAACCTAAAATACCCGAGCGATCACAGGTAAACTAAATAAATTACACAAAACAGTCATGCACACATTAAAAGCGTTCAAAAACTACCAAAAAGCAATATCTTCTATATGGAAGTAATAAATCAGAAACCTCCGCCAGCACCAATACCCCTTCATGTAAATTATATTGCGTTTAATCCCAACAGAAATATATAGTATAAAATAACAACTGTATATTTAACATAGAAAAATATCGTGAATAAAATGTTTAATATTTACATACTGATCCCACTTTTAATCCTGGGTTTCTTCCTGGTTAGCCAGGCGCAAAATCCGTTGAAGTATACCTACTTATTTCGTAACACAATATTAAGCAAGTCAAAGAAATACGAACTAGCTCCAGTATTGCGTGGCCGGATTTATTATCCCCGGTATTTTTATTTACCTATAACAAGGCAGTATCTGGTTTATTCAGATGTAGACAGATCCGGGCCATACAGCACTGAAAGTAGCAGGGATATTAGTAATGGTAAAACGTATGCTTTATTAAACGAATCCGGAAATATTATTGATTCTATTGAAACACCTTACCGTTTCTCTAGTCGCAGTGGTTCGTTTTATGGTACCAAACAATATATCCCCTGGTTGGAAACAGGTAAATCTGATTCTGTTTCATATCATAAAGTTTACAACAAAGCAAGAGACTTTAGCAGCCACACGTTTGAAAAAACATTCCAGGAATTATATGTACAAGCTGACTATGTGGAATTCATCAACCTTCGCGGAATCGATGGCGACAACTATGACGCTGCGGTTATTTTTAGAATAGAAAACAAAATCGAAATCCTGCTTTCCGGACTGCATAACAGCCACATGTCCCGTAATTTTCAGGAAGAAAAAAAAACAAATAATTCTGAAGACTATTACCTACCCGATATTTCAAACCAAAAATCCTTTCCGCAGTCTGAACCGATTATCAGTATGGTTCCTTTGGAAACAGATAACACCAATCCTTTTGTTCATTTCAGAAGCCCCTTCTCAAGGCCTTTCCGTATCACCAAATACAGGAAAACATATTCTTCCGGATGGAATGGAATCATGTCACTATATGGTGTACCCGTATATGTTCCCGGTGAACAGGAAGGGGTTACATTTGTAAAATTCAGAACAAAAAAAGATCTCTTCAAAATTAAATTAGTAGAAGTACCGAAAGCCTCCTTCATACCTTTTTACAATCTTGGCCTTCGAACATTTCATTTACCGGCAAAAATGATGATGCCGCATTCTTTAGTATTTATGGAATCTGCACAGAACTGCGGATCGAATCGTTTGGGAGGTGGCGTTTTTGTTGTTCGTCCGGCAACAACAGATAATCCGGCTGCTGACATCCCTTTTGGAATACCTGAGAAACGCTTTTACACCTTACCTCTGGCATTGCAAAATGCGTTGATGGATCCGGAACACGTAACAAAGCTATCTATTACTGACGATGGTATTACAGAATGGATTCCTGAAATTGAATATTTACAAAACTTAATAGAACTTACGTTCAACACAGGCATTACAAGTATTCCAGATGGAATTGGCAACCTGTCAAAACTGGAATCACTAACGATGGAGGGTAGAAAAATCACAAGCGTTTCACCCAGACTCGTAGAACTAAAATCTTTGAGGTACCTGGGCCTGGACAGTAATCCGCTTACAGAATTCCCCAAAGAAATTCTGGAACTGCAACAACTGGAACACCTGAGTTTAAACTTCACGCTTATTTCAAGTTTACCCGCAGAATTTTCGCAATTAAAAAATCTTAAACACCTTGACTTGATCGACACGCGTGTAAAAGCACTTCCGGAATCCATGATTGGAATGACGGAACTATACATCTACGACGGAGGTACTTTAGGGCAATATCTACCGGATGCATACAAACCATTATTCGATCATACAAAAACCTACAACCATTGATACATATATTCATATTATTATAAAGCACATTAACACCATTACGCCTCCTTAGGATTTTAACATAAAAAATAATAAGATACATGTACATTGTACAAGTCAAACAAGAAACAGAAACATGGATTGTAGCAATCTGTCAGATTGAAGAAGATGCTGCAGCCTATCTTACAACAATGCCTGCAGAAATACAGGCTGCGGCGTTTCAGTTTAAAGTACCGATTGAATATTACCCTTTTATAATCATTCAGAACACCGAAATACCTCATCATTCCGACACTTATTTTGAATACTGTAATTTCGAAACACTTCAGACCCGCATAGATACTGCACGCAAAAACAGAATAGATTCAGAAGAACATATCTACTTCAAGTATTATTATATCTCTGAACCCTACGTGCAAATGGTAACAGAGGAAAATTTCATGAAGTACCTGAAGCATACGAGTGTAACAAACCACACATTAGATCAGCCTTATCCGATTTCTTTATTTCATGAAGAAATCAAGAAAAATGTTTCGAATTACGACATCGACCAGCTAAATCAACTTTTCGATCTTACCAAAACACGCTTCACTTCTGAATTGGAAAAAGAAGATCTTGCATTAAACGGTTACGACAGTCTGTTCTGGGATATGAATTACGATCATGCTTGCGGAAAACTTACCGAAGCAGGCATGAGTTGTTTATTACCCATGGTTGATAATATAGAAAATTTACTGGGCGAAAAAAAATGGCAGCACCGAAGTTTTGCCATGCATATTTTATTAGAACAGGCGTGTAAAGAAAATCCCGGAGCTGCGCTGAACATATTACAGAATACCGTCCATTCCTTTGAACAGTACCTGATTGCACAACCGGAAGAGAAAATCGAAATTCATCGTTTGCTTGCACTTGCATATGAATGGATGATGCAGACAGATCAAGACACGGCTTTTCTGTTCTGGCAACAGGCAGTCTCTGAAATTGAAAAAGCAATCCATTACGATCCGGAGAAAGCTTCTTGGTCGTCCTTATTTAATTTGATTTATACGCCTTATCCGGAAGACACTAAAATCACTACTGCTCAAATTGAAATTCAACAAGCATTCAATAAAAAAGCATTAGATTATGAAAATACATTCGGGGCTGTAATCTCATATACGATTGCTCTGGCTTATCAGCATCTGAAAGAACAGTTGGAATGGAAAAAAATTGACAATATTTTCCCTGAAGCTACTGCCTTGCGCTGGGCAGAAAAAGCGATCGCATACAACCCTGCCACCATCTCACGCTTAGATCTGCATGAATGTGCTGAATTCTTTAACCGCATCGGCTCCCAAACCAAACGGATCGAATTCTTAGTAAAGACCATTTCACTGCATGAACGCATCATTAAAGGCACGAATGATTATGCAATGGAAGTATATTACATTGCATCGATCTGGAAACAGATTGCAGCAATCCATCTTACAAACAAAGAACGAACACTGGCAGACGAAGCCATCATTCAAGCACAATCCATTTATAAAAAACATCTGGAAGAAATTAAAACAAACAGATCTGCCTATCTTCATTATGCAGAGTTTTTAGAATACTGCTATACTTACGAGGGCTTGATTGTAAAACCTTCGTTACTGGAATTAAAGAATATTGCCACTGAGATCGAGCGCCAATCAGAAGGGTTTCTAAGCTATCCATATGTTTTATTAATGCGCATTGCTTTGTTTGAAAACAATGAACAACAAGCAATTGTGGAGGGAACTAAAAGTTTAATTCTGCATGAACTGTGTGCTGATTCTACATTCAATGAACTTTATGAAACATTTACAGATACGCAGTTCTCTGAATTCAAAAAATTTCTTCTGGAAACAAAATCATTTATGGAAGAAGTAAGTACAAATTATTATTACAACCCTGAAATCAAATGGAAGCAACTTCAAACGATGTCTTCCGCAGAACTGCTTGCTTATTGGGATAAAAGAAAAGAAGAGATCAGAAACAGACCAAAAGAAAATATGGAATAAGATCATTCAATTATAATACATTCACGTAGCAGCTATGCCAAAAAAGTGCTCTTCATCGTATACCATCGTTTTATCACTGGCATCTGTAATCAAAAAATTGCACCGACACTAATTTATTTTCAGAATATCTTCTTCATCTGCAAACAGCTTTTTCATATTTTGAACCGATTGAGTCATTTCATGAAGAAGCATAGCGCAATCAGTTTCCGTGAGCGCACCGCTGGAAGAAATCTTTATTTATAAACGTTTCCCCGTGAATCTCTTCTTCTTCGTAATTTTCGCCTTTATACCCAACGGCATTCAATGTCAATATCAGTTTATTCATAATAGCTTTAAATTGAATTACAAAATAAATTCTGCATCGACAATTTTCAATACTTTATATTCTCCCTTCGGATAATAATCCCAGCCTCCGGCATGACCGGTCTGAATGGCAAAAGTATGAATCACCACATCCATTCCATCTTCAAAAGCAGCAACATCAACCTGCTGTTTACGTGCTAGCCCTACTCCTTGTCTGCCGTTTGTAAAAAACAGCATCAGATTATAGCATTCATTATATTGTTTTTCCAAATAGAACACCACATGCAGATTCGCAGTTGCTGCAACCGATTTAATGGCTGCTAAAAAACCTTCCTTTTGATCTTCCTGTACATGACAGTCAAAACGAATCATAGCCGTTTCAGCATTGCTCTTTTTAGGAGATGAATACACGATCGAAAAATGCTTTTTTGTTAACCTTACAGCGTCCGATTCATTTTCATTTGACAAGCGGATCAATTCGGACTTTTTTAAATTCAGTCCTTCAATAGATGCTCCTCCACATCTTTTCAAGATATCTTCTATTTTCAATGCAAGCTCAAAATCATAATCATGTATTGAATAGCCCCCTGTACCAATCTGAAGATCATTGCCGGATCTGTATATAAAAATAAATGCAAGGGGATATTGAGCAACTAAAGCTTTTAGCTCTGTTACAATAACATCAGGATCTGTTACACGAACATTTGCAAGCAATTCCGCAGGTGCATCTGCATGGCCGCCCAGACCTTTACGAAACGTAAAATAATTATATGTATATAACCCTTCCGGGAAACCGTAATACCAGTAAACACCAAGTATCATATTATGTAATTATGAATTATTCAACAATTGATGAAAGATATTATAATGCTCATTTAGCACCTTATAATGTACATTAAAGTTATTCTTCTGAAGTCTCTATTGCTGCAGATCAGTCAAGTTCACCTGCAGGCTTGCCGATGTCTAATACATCCCTTTCATAACACCTTTATTCGCAATGATCTCAGAAACAATATCTGGTGTACATTCTTTTCCCACACACTCCTGCGCATAACGCAATGCTTCTTTATCATGCTTTAATTTATAATGCGCCTCGGCAATATTAGCCAGATAATAGAGCATTTCAGGATAAATGGCATATGCTTTTTCGAAACAGTCCAATGCTTCTGCATACCGTTGTTCTTCATCATACAAACAACCGTAATGATTGTGTATCTGCGCCAATGCATATGGATCTGTTTTAGTTTTTTCAAGGAAATACGCCTGCTTCGCGTAAGAAGCTTCAAAGCCTTTACTGTACCACAACAAGCGGGCTTCATAAAAATAGATCATAGGAAAGTAAGGATATTTCGCGAGGGCCGACTTACAAAGTTTGTCCGCTGCTACATAATCTTTCCTAACAATGCATTCGTAAATATCTTTCAAAAAATCATTTTTAATGGTCTGTTCTTTCTTTACCAGAAATTTATTCTGCACTTCTTTCAACCGATACTCATTCAGTTTCTTTTCCCATGCGGTAAACGGTAGCACCTGATCGCCATTTTTAACGATTAGGTTTGCGGCGCCCTTTTCCGGATCAAGCTGCAACTCAAAAGTTATAGCAGGTTCTTCACCTCCACGTTGCAAAATCAGATCAGATAATTTTTCTGCATCGATGTGTATGTTCAGCCAGGATTCTTTACGGTAATCAACATCTAAAAATATAGGTAAACGTCTTTTCTCAAAGGTATTAAAAGCTATGGGATCACCGGTGGTATAATTGTTTTTTACATCTTTAACTTCTACATGGTGACCTTCCAGGCCTACACCTGTTAATTCCCAGTCACACATGTAATCTGTCAGTTGCGTGCGCTTTTCTATGGCATGAGATTCCTTAATAGCATGAATACGGGCAGACAGTTTTTTACCAAATTCTTCTGTCCATTCTTTTTTCTTTTCTGCAGATATTTCTACTGGTTTTATAAACACACGGTCCAGTAAATTCTCATGTTTATTAAACAGCTGTATCTCCCCTCCTTGCTTGATAGACAATGTTATCCGGTCTGTCTTTTTACCGCGAAGTAACGCCGGAACATTCAATGGATACTGATTTTCAACAAATACAAGTTTATCAAACGGAAAATCAATCTCATCTTCATAATAGACATCTTCCACGACTGAATACCAGGAAATCCGGATGCGGTTTGCCTTATCAGGTATTTGAATCATTTCATTATAGACAGGTTCATATAAATATTCATTCCGTTCCGCAACAGACTTAGAAACTAACTTCCCTAGCTTTTCCTCATCTTTATTTGCCGGAACAGAAATCGCTGTAATCAGTTTTCTATTTGTCTGCAGGAATGCCAGCTGTATTTTACCTGTCAGCAATTCACGATCATGTTTTATATGAAAAGACAGCGGAGTAAAATAATAGGCTTGACAATATAATTCGAATTGATATTTCAGTTGAACAGATAAAAAATATAAAGCAGGTAAAGCAAACATTACAAAAAGCCAGATGTAAAAATACATCTTATAAAAAACACCTGTTTGTTGAAAGATAACAATAACATAAATCTCGCTATTTATAATGGCCATCGAACCACAAATCAGCAAAAATGAAGGCAGCACGGCACCAATAAAATCTATGAGAGAAATTGATGTAGGATTATTGGAACCATTGGGAGACATCTTTTTTAATCCGTCGTATAAAACTGTGAGCACAACAGCAATAATAATATTTACTATGACCATTGCTGCAAGCCCTGCAAATAATAAAATAACATACGACTCAAGAGCAACCAGAACAATCGGAAGAACAGGAAAAGTAATTAATTCAGAAAAACTAAAATAGGGTTCTGTGATTTTCTTATATGAAGTATATTTTTTCACAATATTTTATTTAATAAAAAAAACAATTTTATAGTATCTTCTTTATTTACGCTGAGTCAGATGAATCGTCCTATTTATCCCTCCACAGCTAAATTGAAAACAATTATCTCCCCAACGTAACGATTTTAATTTATACTCATTTGTAAATTCAAACGGAATAAATTCTGCGGCAGGCCTCTTTGTATTTTTAACATGCACGATAGGTGTAATCTGAATATGCGCATGTACAGAAATAACAGAATCGGCTTCCTCTGAAAATTCGTTCCCGGATTCCAGTAGCTGCTCACTGTGATGAACAGACTGTATGTACGGCATTCCTGTAGTTTCTTTATGTAAATACCCTTTAACCGTATAGCGGATGAATGAGACACTATTCAGCAAATTCAAATGACTTTTTATAACCTGCACATCAAATGAGGTAATTTCAAAAACCTCCTGGTGCGCCCACCAGCCTAACTGATAAATAATTGGTATCCTTTTCCGATACTGCAACATTGAAAACAAGTTCATAAAACAGTTTCGCTTTCTATTTATTTCCAATATACGAAATAGGTTCTGCTTATTTTATTTTGTAATTTAGTTACACTTCAACAGTATGGCTTTTACTACGAATACATGAAAGTTTCCCCATCATCTTCTATACATTCGTTTCTTTCCGGCGGCGGAGAAATGGGTGAATTAACCCGCAGCTTTAATTGGTCTGCAACTCCGCTGGGCCCTATTGAGCAATGGCCAATGAGCTTACGCACCACACTAGGCATTATCCTGCATTCATCGTTTCCCATGTTCCTGTTCTGGGGTGAAGACCTGATTTGTTTTTATAACGACGCATACCGTCCGAGTCTTGGAACAAACGGCAAGCACCCTGCCATTGGCAAAAAAGCGGAAGATGTGTGGTATGATATCTGGCCTTTTATTTTCCCGCTTGTACAACAAGTCATGCATACCGGCGAACCTGTATGGTTTGAAGACCAGCTGGTTCCATTCTATCGAAACGGCCGCACCGAAGATATATACTGGACGTTCAGTTATAGTCCGGCTTACGGCGACGACGGCACCATTACTGGGGTATTTGTAACCTGCACTGAAACAACTGAAAAGGTACTGACTAAAAAAGCCACGGAAGCGAGTGAATTAAAATTCCGCACGCTGATCGAAGAAATTCCTGTTGGTACCTGTGTTTTAAAGGGGGAAGAAATGATCGTTGATATTGCCAATGACATTATTACAAAAGACTGGGGAAAAGGTGCAGACATAATCGGCAAACCACTTACCACTGTATTGCCCGAAATAAGCAGACAACCACATATAGAAATCCTGAAAGAGATATTCAGAACCGGTAAGACTGTTGAATTACCGGCATCTTCTTTTTATCTGGATGTACATCAAACACAAAAGACCTATTCGAAAGATATTATTTACAAACCGCTGAAAGATGCGGCAGGAAACGTACACAGCATCATGGCAATCAGTGTGGATGTTTCTGAAAAAATGCAGGCCCAGGCAGTACTCGAAAAAAATCAGGAATTACTGATGAGTTATTTCGAGCAATCGCCAGCCGCCATTGCCATCATCAGTAAAGAACAACTTACATTCCGACTGGTAAATCCGTTTTATGCGGAGCTTGTAGGCCGTCAGCCAAAAGATCTTATCAATAAACCACTGCTCGAAGCGCTGCCGGAATTAATAGGGCAAGGGTTTGACGAATTGCTGGAAGGTGTAATTAGCAGCGGCAAAGCATATACGGCAGATGAAGTACCTGCTAACCTGCTCCGCAATGGCAAGCTGGAAAGAATCTATGTAAACCTGATGTATCAACCACAACGAAACAGCGATGGCAATATTACAGGTATTCTTGTAGTAGCTATAGATGTGACGCAACAAGTTGTTTCAAGACAAAAAGTTGAAGAGAGTGAAGCAAAATTACGCACCATCATTGCCAATGCCCCTGCAGCTATTGCGCTGTTTACTGGCCCCGACCTGATCATTGAACTTCCTAACCAGAATTTTATAGATGTAGCAGGTAAAGGTCCGGGTATTGTTGGTATACCATTAGCCCTTGCCGTACCGGAACTTGAGGGACAGCCATTCCTGCAGATGCTGGATGAAGTTTATACCAGCGGCAAAACATTTCAAACATACGGTTCATACATTAAGATCATTCAGCATGGTGTTGAAGTTGAAAAATATTACGACTTCACGTACACACCCATCTTTGATCCTGAAGGCAATGTGTATGCCATTCTGGACATTGCCATTGACGTAACCGATCAAATGATCAACAGGCAAAAACTTGAAAAGAGTGAGCAGCAGATCCGATCACTGATAGAGAGCGCGCCGTTTCCGATCGGAGTATATGTGGGTAGGGAAATGCGGATTCAGTTCCTGAATCAATCCATCATAGATGTATGGGGCAAAGGGAATGATGTTGTAGGAAAACGATATGCCGATGTATTGCCCGAACTTGAAAACCAGTCCATCTATGATAAACTGGATAGCGTATATATGACTGGTATCCCCTTTCATGCCCAAAACCAGCGGGTAGATCTTGTTGTTGACGGCATTCTGCAATCCTTCTATTTCAATTACAGTTTTACACCATTGTTTGATGCTGCAGGTAACGTATATGGCGTCATGAATACCGCTGCAGATGTTACAGATTTGAACGTTGCCAAACAACGCCTGGAGCAAAGCGAACAGAACCTGCGAAATATGATTTTACAGGCGCCCGTTGCCATGTGTATGTTCAAAGGCCCGGAGTATGTGATTGAAATTGCCAACGATTCCATGATTGATATCTGGGGTAACCCTACCACGGATTTCATGCACCAACCTGTATTCGAAGCGCTGCCTCATACCCGTGACCAGGAGCTTGAAAAAAGTATTTATGAAGTTTATACAAAAGGAATTACATACAGAGCTTATGAAAAGCCTGTCAAATTACTTCGGAATGGTAAAACCGAAACCATCTATATCAATTTTGTATATGAGCCTTACCGTGAAACCTGCGGAAAGATCATTGGTATCCTAGCCATATGTATTGATGTAACAACACAAGTTTCAGCCAGACTGAAGATTGAAGACATTGTCAGCGCCCGTACAAAAGAGCTTGGCACTGCAAATGATAAGCTACAAAAGTCCAATGCTGAATTGGCACAGTTTGCCTACATTGCTTCACATGATTTACAGGAACCACTGCGTAAAATAAGTATGTTTTCTCAATTGCTTGAAAACACTGCTGGCCAGGAGCTGAATGCAACGTCCAGAAAACATCTTTCGAAGATTAATAATGCAGCAATCCGTATGAATACGCTGATCAAAGATGTGCTTAGTTATTCTGAGCTGGTAAAAGAAACAGAAGAATTTACCTCTGTTGATCTTAATCAGGTGATCGCGGATACACTCTTAGATTTTGATTTGCTGATCGAACAAAAGAATGCGCGCATCCAGTTTAACAATTTGCCCGTACTTGATGCCATTCCACTACAAATGACACAACTATTCGGAAACCTGATCAGTAATTCGTTAAAATTTGTACGTACAGATATTGCACCTGTTATTACAATCACATCTACCCTACTGACTGCAGAAGAAAAAAGAAATGCATCGCTTCAGGCATCACAGAATTATTATCAGATTACATTCCGGGATAATGGCATTGGATTGAAACCAGAACACCAGGAACAGATCTTCAACATCTTCCAGCGATTGCACCGGAAATCTGAATACGAAGGGACCGGAATTGGCTTAGCTATGTGTAAAAAAATTGCATTGAATCATCATGGGGACCTGAATGCTGAAGGGAGCTCTACAGCAGGTGCAGTGTTTAACGTTATTCTGCCAACACACCAACCTGCAACGCATTAAGACGCCTACTCATTCTCTCGCACTTTTACAAACCATTCTACATTGACGGCCTCTTCCTTTCTGGTCGCCGGAATCAATGCATAATTTTTGTAAACAGTTTTATAAAAATCAATATCTACTTCCGGACAATACCACTCCAGATTACCGTACAGCTGCACATTCTTAATCCTGCCTTCAGCAGTTACAGTGCACACAAATTTAAACACCGTATAATACGGGTCATTGTAACAACCTAAGCCATGAGCATTCCAGACTATTTCATTAAAGGGTTTTTCTGCTGAAATCATGGGTACGGTTTCACATTTTTCAGCTTTATATATCTTACCGCTGATCTTACTTTTGTAAAGTGAATACTGCGGATTTCCATCGGGATTGCGGGCCGTATAATAATATTGGGCGTGCCATAAAGTATCTACTTTGTCTGCAGTTGTTGTAAAGACTTTTCCTGAGAAAAGCAGCGGCTGTAAACTTTTTGCCAGCCCTTCATAATAAAGTCCATCAATGAGTGCATGCACTTCATAAACAGAGTCTGCACGTTTTTTATATGTCCATTCTTCTATGCTTGGATCATCGGCATTCCGGTAAATTTTCACTATAGAATCAGCAACCAGTTCATAAAAATTTCTCAAGCATCTCCTATCGCCATCCTTATAATAACAGTACTGCACTTCCTTTATTGAAGATGAATGTATAATATCTTCCCGGGCGTATTCCGCATAACCATAAAATGACCGATCATCCGGATGTTCTGCACTTGAATAAAAAACGGAGGGTCCGAGCTTAATCGTATCCTGCGCATATGCTACTATACCGCAAAATAAAAGAGTAAAGAAAAATAAATATCGCTTCATATTATGGCGCTTTAGATTGTATAAAAGCGTGAAAAAATAAGTCACTCGATTGCTCAGGATTTACCTGATCTGCAAGTTTTTTAGGTGCAACTTTACAATAAGCTGCTTTCAAAACCTCTAAAAATACTTCTGCTTTTATTTTCTTCATTTCAATGATTGTCCAGCCCTGAGCTCCCCATTTATTCCCAACCGGATAAATAATTTCTTTTTCAGATACAGAAAATAAATGTTGATCCATTGCGGATAATTTTAAACAAGCCTGTTTCTTTACATGATCATATGTAGCAAATATTTTCTTCTTTACCAGAAAAGAACTTTTTTCAAAATGCGGTTCCTCTGTTGCTTCAGGAAAAGTAAGTGCCCACTTCCTAAACTGTTCAATCGTTATCATACCTGATCCATTCAGGATATCTTATCAGTACCTAAATCGTAAATTTCCTGAATATTTTTAAGGATTTTATTGAAATCAATTTTCAGATCTTTTAACAATCCCGTTTGCATGTCAAAGATCCAGCCGTGAATTTCCGGCGTCTTGTTTTGCAGATAAGATCGCTGCCACACGGCCATCTTGATCACGTTCACGCATTGCTCCTCCACATTCAATTCAACCAAACGATCATAACGTTTTGCTTCATCCGTAATCGCGTTCAACTCCGTTTTATGCAGTCTGTACACATCGCGGATATTACGCAACCATGGATTCAAAAAACCTAAATCTGCAGGTTGCATAGCTGCTTTGATACCACCACACTGATAATGACCGCACACAACAATATGCTGCACGTTTAAATGCGCAATTGCATACTGTATTACAGATGCCGAACTGTTATCATTATTAGGAACCAGGTTAGCAACATTACGATGCACAAACATCTGCCCGGGCTTTATCCCCGTCATCTCTTCCGCTGAAACACGGCTATCGCTGCAGCCTATGTATAGAAACTCCGGATTTTGTCCTTGTGCCAGATGCTCAAAGAATTTCTCGTCTGTTTTCTTTTTTTCAGCAACCCACTTCTTATTATTTTCAAAAACCTGCTCGTATAATGTCATGCTACTTTAAAATAAGTGTATCTACCGGATCCTTTAACTTCTCTATTTCCCTGCAAAATACGAACTCTTGCTTTCTTACCCAAAGTCAAGAGATATTAAATGGTTAATTCCAAGATTTGCATATCACCAAACGATATAAAGAAATGAAATCAACCGTTTTAACTTTGTTTTTACTTTTTACCGGCAGTATAGGAATCATCATTGGGGGATGCCTTTTATTTGTGCCCATTGCTTTTGAGGCTTCAGCCGGAATTTATATCAGCAACGATCCCAGTGTATTGAGCGAGATACGGGGCTCCGGAGGCATGCTGCTGGGAGCAGGTATTCTGATCGTGGCGGGAGCTTTCATCAAAAGTATGCCCCGGGTCTCTCTGCTCCTTTCAACCTTGTTTTATTTATCTTACGGCATCTCGCGCATCATTGGAATGTTACTCGATGGAATCCCATCCAATTCACTTATCCAGGTAACGATAGCAGAAATTTCCATAGGGCTTATAAGCCTTATATTCTTAATGCGCTTTATTAAACAGGAAACTTCCCGTTAGAGTTTATCATTCTGCAACACTCTTTTCCTGATCCTGCTGAATGATTCCGGTGTTACACCGATATAGCTGGCCAATTGATGAAGCGGAACCCGGTTCATCAATTCCGGCTGTGTCTGCATCAGCATCAGATACCGTTCTTCAGGATTGTAATTGCTCATCAGATCAAGCCGCTGCTGCATTTTAGAATAATCTTCAGGCATTAATGTATGCAACAGATGCGCTAGTCCGGGATGTGCTTTATGTAATTCTTCCTCTTCTTCCCGGGTGCCAGTCACCAAAATGCAATCATCCACACATGCTAGATAATATACTGAAGGAGCCTTTTGCATATAGCTTGTATACAATAAGGCAGCCTGCCCTTCGAGAAAAAATGCAGTTGTTTTTTCTTCCCCGTCAATCAATTGAAATTGACGCACACAACCAGAAATAACAAAATAACATTTTTCACATACCTCCCCTTCTTTCAAAATAGTAGCCCCCTTTTTAAAAGATTCCACACGGGTCTTTTCAACAATAGCACGCATTTCTTCCTGGCTAAACGTATTATATTTTGAAAGAAAATTTATAACGATATCTTCCATAACTATTATTTAAAGGTATTGAGCCGGTCTTTTATCATTCTATTTAATGTATTGCGAATGATCAATATCCATGCTTTCTGATAAAAAAACAAGTATCTTTAATAACCATAAAACATCTTGATAAAACAACCTGTTGAATTATTTACTTTACTATAACATCTTTATGACAAAACGCGATCTGTTTATCCTCATCATAAAATTATTTGCTTTGTACGCACTTATCACTTCCGTGTTCGGCATTTTACCAATACTTACTTCTACCATACAATTGGAATTGAACACCTTTGATGTAGTTTATTTATTTGCATATATTGCTTTTTTCTGTTTCCTATTTTATCTGCTTACTATAAAATCAGACAAAATTGTCACCTTATTAAAACTTGATAAAGGATTCGACTCAGACTTTATACAATTGGGCAACTTAGAAAAAACACAGATCATTCAACTGGGACTAATCATTATCGGAGGTTTGATTTTTATATCTAATTTACCGGAACTGATGGTTGGTATATTCAATTTATTTAAATCAAACGTACAAACAGATTTTGACGACACATTGGGTTCCATAACTCCACATGATAATACTTATCTGGCAATAGATTTTATCCGCGCACTCATGGGTTATCTGATACTTACCAACCATGAATACTTAGCTAAAAAGTTATTATAATTTATACAGAATGCTTCTATATCGTAGCGCATAGAAGCATTCGTTTTTATTTATTCCATCAGATACGATTGATTCAAAAACTGTTTTCTGAACCACAATTCAAATGCCGGATCTACAAATTGAAAGATCCCATCGACCTCATGAATCAAATCGGTATTAATTAGCAATGCTTTATTTTTACTTACATTACGTGGAGTTCCCAATGCATAGGTATTCATTACCGCAGCGCTTGTAAATTGCGTTTCGCCTTTCACAACGGCTTTCAAAAAATTAAGCTGAGTAATACTGATATTTTCAACTTCATTCTGATACAAAGGGGTATTGGCATAAATCAATTCTGTCAAGGCATTATTAATTTCTATTACAGACGCTTTTTTGTGCGTCAGGTTCCAGGTATAGTGCGCCAATTGCTGTACATACCAGGAATGATTTTTCATCAACCCGGCAATACGCTCTGCCGTCTTTTCATCGATGGATTTCCCTGTATCCTGAAAACCTTTTGTAATAAAAGCGATCCATTTTTTCGTTTCAATCTTAGGTAATAGCATAATATCACCAAAACGATAAAAAGGTTTGCCTGCATTATTGAAAATCTCAGTCATCATGTGCCGCTTGCTTCCATACAAGCAATAGGTCACCAGCTTCTGGCGCTGCCAGTACGAACGCAGTTTCTTTTCGAGATCTGCATACCCATTAAAGGAAGATATATTCTGAAATTCATCCAGACAGATAATAAATTTGATTCCTTTCTTCTTTCCTATTGTCTCCGGCAAATTCAATACTTCTTCACTATTCTTTTTCAATTCTTTCCAGTCAAAACTCAGACTGAAATCATTCATAGGATCCAAACCAATACTCAGCTTAGGTATCAGCTTATTAAAAAATTCCTTGCCGCTAACCAGCCATTCCTGCCATTTGGGAGAAGATGCTTTGATTATTTCCCTGGCAAACATTTCTAAAAATTCCTCTTCGCTACCTACAGTAAACAAATCAATGATGACAGTCTTTGTTTTCTTTTCCTTCTTATTGATCTCCAGAATCACCTTTTCAACCAATGAAGACTTCCCCCACCGGCGGGGTGAAATAATGATGGTATTGATACCATTCAGCAGATTACTGCGCAGTTTTGCTGCTTCGGCTTCTCTGTTCGTAAAAGCATGTGTGCTTACCGTAGTGCCATATATAAATGGAGAGTCTTTCATAAAAATTTTATACTAACTGGTATTATACCTAAAGGTATAAAATAATAGAGCCGAATGCAAATCCGGTTCAATTAAGAAATCAGCGTATGACCTATAATAAAAAAAGCAGTCACACCAACGAGGCGTGACTGCTTTTCAATCTTCTTATTTGTTGTTTATTGTTTAATAACCGATTTCGTTACAGTACCTGATTCCGTTTCGATCTGAACGAAATACATCCCTCTGCTTAAGTCTGTCATGACAATCTCTGCAGATGCATCGCCGGTTGTTTCAAGTACCGTCTTCCCTAATACATCAACAACTCTCAGCGATTTAGAACCATACACCTGCCCCATATCGATCAACAAGCGATCTGTTACAGGGTTTGGATACAATTTAATATTATCGATCAGGTATGCATTATGAGCAGCAGTAGTTGTGGTCTTTCCAATCTCAACCATTGATGTTGCATCCGCACAAGGACTAACTCCTTTAACGGTATATTTAAAGATATACGTACCAACAGCCGTTAAGCCATCTACCGTTACAGTAGATGCAGCTCCGGATGTACTGAAGTTAACAGCAGACGGACCTGAAACTAGACTCCATATACCAATATCAGAACCTGTACCCGTTAACGATACAGATGTTTCTGTAGTAATTGACTTACCTGTACCAGCATTTGCTGTTGGAGGTGCAGTACAAATTGATTTAACTACCTCTACCCTTGATGTAGCATCTGCACAAGGACTAACACCTTTAACAGTATATTTAAAAGTATATGTTCCAAAAGCAGTTAAGCCATTTACCGTCACTAAAGCAGCTGGCCCAGTCGGACTGAAGGAAACAGCAGACGGACCTGAAACCAGACTCCATGTACCAATATCCGAACCCGTACCTGTTAACGATACAGATGTTGCTGTAGAAATTGATTGGCCAGAACCAGCATTTGCCGTTGGAGGATTGGTACATAGCGGGGCAGACTTCACAACATCTACCGTTGATGTAGCATCTGCGCATGGACTGATACCTGCCACAGTATACTTAAATGTATACGTACCGTCTACCGTTAAGCCATTTGCAGTCACTGAAGAACCTGTTGAAGAACTGAAGCTTACTGTTGCTGCAGTAGGTTTTGTAACTACACTCCATGTGCCTGCTGCAGTACCAGTACCGCTTAACGTAGCAGATGTAGCCGTTGTAATGTTTTGATTTGCACCTGCACTTGCCGTAGGAGGATTTGTACATACAGGAGCAGTCTTCACTACATCAACGGTTGATGTAGCATCTGCACATGGGCTAGTACCTGTAACAGTGTATTTGAAGGTGTATGTACCATTTGCTGTCAGTCCATTTACTGTGACTAAAGCAGCTGACCCAGTCGGACTGAAGGTAACAGCAGACGGACCTGTAACCAGGCTCCATGTGCCTGTTGCTGAACCTGTACCTGTTAAGGTTACTGTTGTTGCTGACGTAATAGCCTGATTTGAACCCGCAACTGCTGTTGGAGGGTTTGTACAGGAAGGACTGGATTTAACAACGTTTACTGTTGCAGAAGCATCCACACAAGGACTTGTTCCTGTAACCGTATATTTAAAGGTATAGGTACCATTTGCTGTTAAACCATTCACGGTTACTGAAGCAGAAGCAGCAGAAGGACTAAAACCAACCGTTACTCCTGTTGGCCCCGTAACTAAACTCCATGTACCTGTTTTAGTACCTGTACCTGCTAAGGTGGTAGTGGTAGCACTTGTAATAGACTGGTTTGTTCCGGCACTCGCGGTTGTTGGTGTAGTACAAACAGGTGTCGCTTTTACTACATTCATTGTTGCAGATGCATCCACACAAGGACTTGCACCTGTAACCGTATATTTGAAGGTATATGTACCATCTGCCGTTAAGCCGTTTGCCGTTACAGAAGCAGCTGTTGCAGAAGGACTGAAGGTTACTGTTGCAGAAGAAGGTTTAGTAACCACGCTCCATGTTCCTATAGTCGTACCTGTGCCGGTTAACGTTGCAGTGGTTGCTGTAGTAATTGACTGGTTAGAACCTGCATTCGCCGTAGTTGGTGTAGCACAAACCGGGGTTGCTTTTACAACATTCACCGTTGCAGAAGCGTCCACACAAGGGCTTGTACCTTTAACGGTATACTTGAAGGTATATGTACCGTCAGCTGTTAAGCCGCTTGCCGTTACAGTACCTGTTGTTGTAGAACCAAATGTAACGGTTGCACCGGTAGGACTTGTAACTACACTCCATGTACCTACAGTCGTTCCTGTGCCGGTTAATGTTGCCGTTGTCGCTGTAGTAATTGACTGGTTAGAACCTGCATTAGCCGTAGTTGGTGTCGTACAAACCGGTGTTGCTTTTACAACATTCACCGTTGCAGAAGCATCCACGCATGGGCTTGTACCTTTAACGGTATACTTGAAGGTATATGTACCGTCAGCAGTTAAGCCGCTCGCCGTTACAGTACCTGTTGTTGTAGAACCCAATGTTACTGTTGCACCCGTAGGACTTGTAACTACACTCCATGTCCCTACAGCCGTTCCTGTGCCGGTTAATGTTGCCGTTGTCGCTGTAGTAATTGACTGGTTAGAACCTGCATTCGCCGTAGTTGGTGTAGCACAAACCGGTGTTGTCTTCACAACATTCACTGTAGCAGAAACAGCAGCACACGGAGCTGTACCCGCAACTGTATATTTAAATGTATATGTTCCGTCAACGGTTAAGCCGCTTGCCGTCACAGTACCAGTCGTTGTCGAACCAAATGTAACAGTTGCACCGGTAGGTCCTGTTTGCAATGTCCAGGTTCCTACTGCAGAACCTGTGCCGGTTAATGTTGCCATTGTAGCAGTTGTGATAGCCTGGTTGGTTCCTGCATCAGCCGTTGCCGGAGCTGCAATGGTAACTTTCAACGGTGTGCGCGGACCTTCACATGTATTCGGACTTGATGTTGCCTGACTTACATAATAGGTTGTTACACCAGCAACAGATGTTGAAGGTATTGGCGCTACTGTATTGGCAACACCGCCTGTTGCATCTGTATACCAGTTCAATGTCAAACCTGTAATACCTGTCGCCTTTAGTGCAACAGCATCGGTTGCACCTTCACAATAAGATATATCTGTTACTGTAACAGCTTTTGGAGTTGTACAAATATCAACCCCAAGCGAAGGATCACCTAGACTTAATCCTGAAAATATTATCTTCTGATCTGTAAATGCAAGCGGTTGGTACGTTGGAGTAGTTTTAGTACCAGTATCATCTTTATTCACTGGAACAATAACTACTTCAGCAACATGTGCCCAGTCAAAATCTGCATTGTTTGTATTAATATCTGCCGGAAAGTTCGGCTTATTTGGATTTTTTATAGACAAAGCATTTTTAAAATCGAATACAAAATTGGTTGTACTGCCAGGTGTAAGTGACAAGAAATCCGGTGTTACGTGATTCTTACTAAAACCAATTTCATACTTATACCAGTTTTTTGCATCAACTGTACCATCTGGCAGTAATGCTAATTTATTAATAGCGATTACCGTACCATCAGCATCCTTCATCTGAATCTTCAGATCAAGTGTAGTCGTATTGGTTGTAGGTGCAGAAACAGTTATTTTGAATACGGCATTCTTTGATAAATCGAGTGTATATTTCTGCTTCGCTCCGGCTACACAATATTCCCCGAAATTAAACCCAACAACATTATATTGGTTTTGCTCCTGTGAAACTAAATACTGAAGTGTACCATTACCTGTTCTTGTAGCCTCTGCTTTGAAAGCAGTTGCGGCATCACGGTCTTCAAACCAGTAAATACCAGCAGCAGCCCCAGTTACAGAATTAGCAGCACATGATGCATCATTTGTACCACCAGTCATTTCTGAAAATTGTTTTGCTGTTTCAAACTGATCTGTGATACCAGTTGTAGAAACATTCGAAGCTCCTACAATGCTAATGGTATAAAGAGGAGATTCTGCTACCAGGGCACCTGCCGCATTATATGATTTAGCTGTAATGTTATGACCACCGGAAGATAAGGTTGATGTTGCTAATGTATACGGACTTGTTGTTTTTGAACTCAACAACGTTGTACCATCGTAATAATCAACACGTGCAACTGTACCTGAAGAAATGGTAGCCGCCGCCGTCATTGTTACAGTTTCACCAGCATTGTAACTCACTTTATCTCCTGCAAAAGAAATAGTAAGTGAACCTGTTACTAATACTGAATTACATTTCCCTTTAATATATGCTTTAACCAATGTTCCGGATTGACTAAGCTGATTGGCAGTCCAACCGGAAATACCTGTACCGGGATTCAATGCTGCAGACGTTTCACTTTTATTATCAACAGCCCAGTTACAAGAGCTCAGTTTGTTGGCTTCCAAAAAATCCCACCATGTCTGAGATTCTGCTGCATTAAATCCGTTATTACCTGATGCATCACATGTACCATACTCAGTTACAAAAAGTGCCACGCCTTTATTCAATGCATTCGTAGCTTTTTGTCTAAGCGAAGCTTTGTGTGAATTTGCATAATAGTGTAGTGTATAGGCAATGTTTGTACCTGTTACCGGATCGTTTGCAGCTTCATCCACATCTTGCGAATAAGTTCTTGTTCCGCAAATAATAATATTGTCATCAATAGCACGAATGGTTTGAATCAATTCATTGTGGTATGGTTTAATTGTACCAGACCAGGATTGGTTAATCGGTTCATTAAACGTTTCGTATAAGATGTTTGGATATTGTTTATACGCTGTAGCAATTTCTGTAAAAAACTGTTTTGCCTGTGTTTTATAATTCTCAGCATTGTGTGTGTGAAAGTCTACAATAACATATATCCCGTTATCAATACATGCCTGAATCACTGTTTTAATCTTTGCTAACTCTATATCATGATTATTTACATAATTGGTTGAACCTGTTTCAACAGACATCGTTGCACGAATCACATCAACACACCAATCATCTCGCAACCACTTAATAGTTGTAGCATTATAAAATGGTGCGCCTTCCGGATAACCGCTCCAGAACATTGACATCCCACGTAAGACAACCGGGTTACCCGCCTGATCGGAAACTTTTCCATTGAAAATTTTGAGTTGGCCATATTTCGCCACAGGCGTTTGGCCATTTGCAGCTAACATGCTGCAAAAAACAATTACTGCGAACAGTAATTTCATTTTTAAGGTAGAAGGTATATTCATTATGGTTCGATTTTGGTCAGTTAATTCTCCAATTAGTAATACAATATATTGAAATCTATCAAATTAATACAATTTTTTATCAATAAAATAATAAAAACAGCCAAATTTGGCCAAAAACAAAGCTTTTAAAAGAAAAAATTCCTCAAACGTTAAAAAAAACAAAACGTTGTGATTAAGCCGGCCGAGCAAAAAAATAATATTATAGAGAATTTTGAATAATAATTCCAATCTTCAAAA
>JAGKWN010000184.1 GCA_021151805.1 Cytophagaceae bacterium
ACTTTATCTACTTTAAAGGAGAAAAATTCGCACGGTTTTTTATTCTTGGTTACACGATGATCCTGATCAGTTTCTTCATATTTGTTTTAAGAACACTGGATCTTGTGCCTGTTACTTTGTTTACTGTTTATAGTTTCAACTTTGGTTTTTTAGTTGAAGTGGTAATTTTATCTCTGGCCTTGGGTGATCGTATTCGTATTGAAAGACATGATCGGGAATTATTCCAGCAACGTTCAATTGTTCAGCTAACAGAGAATGAACAGTTGAAAACAGCTCTTATTGTGGAACTTAAGGAAAAAGAACGCATACTGGAAACCGTAAATACTGAATTAGAGTCTAAAGTTGCTGCCCGCACCTTAGATCTTCAGAACAAAACGGATGAACTCAGCCTCTTCAATTCAAACCTTTCGAAATTGATTGAAGATTTGAATCAAATGAACATCAAGCTTGACGTCGATAACTGGCAATTGAAAAAGCAGGTTCAGGAAGAGGTTAAGGCGCGTTTGTCGGATGAAGAGTTGAGCACAGAAAAATTCAAGGAATTATTTCCCGATGAAGCTACTTGTTTGCGTTACCTGGAGAATATAAAATGGCATGATGGATTTATCTGTAAGAAATGTGGACATGATCGTTTTATCACGCACACCTCTCCATTTACACGTAAATGTACTTCCTGTAAACACGTAGAAAGTGTTACTGCTGAAACACTTTTTCATGGGATACGCATTCCTATGGATAAAGCATTCTACATTGTATACGATACAATTCGTCTGGGTAAGTCCAAAACACTGGAAGAATTATCAGACCTGTTAAGTCTGAATAAAAATACAGTATGGGCCTTCAGGAAAAAAATCCAGGCAGCATATGAGCAATTGAAAACAAAATCAAAAGGTGCTACTGTAAAATGGGATGACTTGCTGGGTAAGTAATTAGTTGAGTGCAATGAAACTTCCCATTCTTCCTGTGTTGATTGATTCCCTTCTTGCTGAATAAAATTTATCTGTTTCCGTGAAGGTGCACAAACCTGCGATCTCAATATTTTTTTTCAGTACACCAGCATCCATTAGTTGATCCTGGTTTTCTTTCCAGAGATCAATACATGTTTTATGTTCGTCAACCTTCTTTTGACTACCGGCGCGGAATTGTCTGGCAACATCATTTCCCACTTCGTAATTTTTTTGAGAAATAGAAGGGCCGATACAGGCAATAACATCCTGCGCTTGACTTCCGAAAATTTGGTTCATTTTAAAAAGTGTCTTAGCTCCGATCTCAGCTACGGTTCCTCTCCATCCGGCATGAATAGCCGCAATAACATGCTTTACCGGATCAACCAGTAAAATAGGTACACAATCTGCAGAAAGTACACCAATGATTATATTTTTTTGATTGGTGATTAATGCATCGGTATCATTAAAAATGTGATTGGCGTTTTCAGGCGTAACGATTGCAATATTGCAGCTGTGAGTTTGTTCTGGTATAACAACTGCCGCACCTGGTAAATTAAAATGGAGCAATAACTCCTGTCTGTTTTTTAGTACCGCATCAGCATTGTCTGGTACATGCAAACCATAATTCAACCCGTCAATCAAACCTCTTTTTATAGCTGGGTTATTACCGGTTACTAAATGTGATACAGAATCAATTTTGTTGATGTACTGAAACTGATAATGCTCTTGATTGTTACTTATGATGGCGTGCATAACGGATTAATACCCCCAGATAGCGTGTTTATATTTTGCAGGAATAGTAAAAATAGAATCTGCTAACAGGACCTGAGAAATATCACTCACTTCCATAGATAGTTGGAATCCTTTTTCAAAGATTACAATTTTTAAAGGTATACCACCTTCAAACTGAACAAAGGCTTCGTGATGCAGATTCCCGTCAACAAAACCCATGGACCTGAAACTGGCATCATTAATAGAAGGAATGGATTTTGTGATCCAGATATAACTAGTATTAACCACTGAATTTTCCTTGGTAATAAGAATGTATTTAACACAGGGTCTTTTTAAAATTACAAGTGAATCGGTTGTTTTAGTTATGCTTACAATTGAATCAAGTCTATTTAGATTGGTTGAATCATCTAATACAGCATAGGTTTTAATATCATCTTTAATGAAGTATGTTGTTTCAGTAGAATCCAGATACAGCATATTGCCGGTCATCTTTGCCATACTACCTCCTTCGATCTTGGTATAGGAATTATTATTCTTCAGGTAAATAACCAGCGAGGTTGGAAATATATTTTTAGCATTGTTTTCACTTTCCAGATTGGCAGCTTGAGTGGCCTTTAAATCATTCAGCCTTTTTTGCATGTTGCTTTTTACTGTCGGGCTTTCCAATAATAAATATTGCATTTCTGGATCGTTTAACTGTTGCTCCAGTTCAGCAATCGCCTCATTGATCTCGGCATTATCTTCGCGGATAATTTGCTTCTGATATTTTTCAACTTCCTTTGAATCGATTACTTCAGTTGTAGATATCCAGGTCATAGTACCTTCAAACGGTTTGGTCTGGGCACTTACAACAGAAGTAATGGTAAATAAAAAAGAAAATAGGTACAGGTATTTCATAAAAAGTATAAACACAGAATGTTTAGATACAGAATAGTTTTTTAATTAATGGCCGTAAGGAACTTCTTTAAAACCTGCAGGAATCACAAAGTCTGAAGCTGGTAAAGTGGTAGCTTTTAACTCTATTACTTCCATTTTCATTGTCTGTCCTTCATGAGTCATTTCCATACCTAATACAACACCATTGATTTTTTTAAATGCTGCAGCATAAGTCTGTGTGCCAGGATCAGACACCTGGAATGATTTTACGTCATATTGTTTTAAATCTTTTGTAGCCCATAGGTTCATAACCTGCTTCTGCCCTTTTTGAGTAATGGTTACTACATACTTTGTGCAATTGTATGTCAGGATCTTTTTTGTTTCTGTTGTTGCGGTAACAGTAACAACGCTGCTGTCAGTTGTTTTTGCAGGTGCTTTAGGTGCTACAGAATATGTTTTGGAATCTCTTTTTATGTAGTATGTTTTGTCGGTAGATTTTTGATATAAGATATCGCCCATGGAAGCTGTGATTCCGCCTTCAACAGATGTTAATGAACTACCATCTTTTACTTTTATGGTATAAGATTTAGGTAATAAATTATTTACGCCTCCTTCACCCTGCATGGCTTTCATTACTTCCAGCTGTTTTTCAAGTGTTACTTTCATTTGCGGATTACTTTCAAACATAGCCTGCATTTGAGGGTCCTTCATTTGCTTTTCCATTTCAGCAATGTTTTTGTTGAGGTCGGCTTTTTCTTTTTCAGACAATTGAGTGCCTGACGGACTTGAGCCGGTAGCCGAAGTCATGGCCATGCTCCATTTAATACTTCCTTCAAAAGCTGTCTGTGCAAAAGAAAAACAAACGGTTAGAAAAAAAACTGTAATAGATAAAAGTGCTTTCATAGTTTTTTGTGTTAGAAGTTTAATTAAAGATACAAGTATGTTGAAAATCTATTTTAATTTATCGGCAAAAACTTTCTTGAATTTTTCAAGCTTAGGTCTGATGATGTACATACAATAAGGCTGTGCACCATGCTCATTATAATAGTTCTGATGATAATCTTCGGCCGGGTAAAATTTATCAAAAGCTGTAATTTCAGTAACGATCGGGTTGGCGAATACTTTTTCCGAATCTAATTTATGTTTATAAAATTCAGCTTCTTTTTTCTGTTGTTCGTTGTGATAAAAAATAACAGAGCGGTATTGGGTTCCTACGTCATTCCCCTGCTTATTCAAGGTAGTGGGATCATGCGAATACCAAAACATTAATAACAAATCGCTGAAACTTACAACGGTCGGGTCGTATATGATATTCAATACTTCAGCATGGCCGGTTGCGCCGGTGCATATTTCCTTGTAGGTAGGATTTTTTACGGAACCACCACTATAGCCGGACACCACGGTATCAACACCTTTTATTTGCTGGAAGACTGCTTCCGTGCACCAGAAACAGCCGGAGCCAAAAGTTGCTGTATCTCTTTTTTTAGAAATTATTGATTCATTTTCCATAGTTGATTTCGGAGATGGATATGTTGTTGTGGTATTGCTACAGGCCATTAGTAAGAATACAACAGCTCCCAGAATTCCGATTTGTTTTGCAGGTTTTTTCATAGTTGGTAGATTAAACATATTACTAAACAATTGTATTAAACAGCTTGTTCACTAAGTATGACAAATGAAAAAACTATGCCAAAAGTTACCAATAAATCCAATAACAGTTTCTCATTTGACATAATTTAATCGAACCTACTATCAGGCTTATATTTTCAATACAAAAATGCCTTGATAATTAAATAATTATATAAATG
>JAGKWN010000055.1 GCA_021151805.1 Cytophagaceae bacterium
TACCAGGTATGAATTAACCTCTCATTGCTGTTAACATGTTACCATAAACACCATTCAATGATGTTAAGTTTTTAGACAATTTGCCTAATTCTTCTTTGAATGCTTGAGTATCACGAGATGCATCAGCCATATTTTCCATTGCAGAAGATAAGTTAGCATAGAACTTATTCATTGCGCGTAAGTGGTTGTTAGCATCAGATAATTCCATTTCGTAAACAGCGTTCAATGCACCTAGGTTTTTAGTGATTTTTTGAACTTGTTCGTGGTATCCTTGTGCGTCAACTGTTGCAGAAGCCATTCCTGACATTGCATCAGCAGTTTTAGAATATGCATCGTTCATTTTGTTTAATGAACCAGTAGCACCTTTAATTGCAGTAGTATATTCAGAAGAAGCAACTGTAGCATCTGATAAATCAGACATTTTAGCTACGTTATCGCTCAAGCTGTTTAAACCTTGACCTAAACGACCGATTACAGAAGCATTGATGTTTGCAGATGCTAACATATCATCTAATTTAGCAACAGTACCAGTTGGAGTTGCAGGCTCATCATCATCACCGTCAAAGTCTTCAGCTAATTGCGGATAAACTCTAGACCATTCTGGATCTTTATGAGGTTTTTGGAATGCAGAAATAGCAAAGATTACAGCTTCAGTTCCCAAACCAACAACCAACATCGGGCCTGCAAATGGCCAGTGCATAATCTTAAATAAAGCACCAATAATTACAACAGCAGCACCTAGACCATATACCTTAGGCATGATCTTGTCTTCTAATACATTTTCGCCTTTCTTGCTCATTTTAGTAACAAAAGTTTAAAGTTTAACAATTTGTAGTTTATGTTCAGTTTAATTAATTACAATAAATAAATACTCAAATTAGAATTCGTAGCCAGAAGAACGACCTAGGTAAGTCATTACTGTTCTGAATCCAATATAAGATTTTGTTGTATCCTGGTATTCAAATGTTCTTGTACCAGTTTCAAGATAGTATGCAATGTCTTTCCAAGAACCACCACGGATGATTTTTCTAACTTCATCATCATTGTAGTATGTAGGGTTCAAATCCCAAACGATTGGCACTGCTGCATCATAGTATGCATCTTCACACCACTCAGAAACGTTTCCAGCCATATCATAAAGACCGAAATCATTTGAGAAGTAAGAAGCTACAGGCGAACTATACATGAAACCATCGTCATAATAGTTACCTCTGCCTGGTTTAAAGTTTGCTAACATACATCCTTTAGAGTTACGGATGTAAGGGTTACCCCAAGGATATTTAGCCATATCACGACCACCGCGTGCAGCATATTCCCATTCTGCTTCTGACGGTAATCTGAAACGAGGCATTTGCCATAAACCGTTTTCAGCTCTCCAGTTATTCATGTGTTGTGTCCTCCACTCACAGAAATACTTTGCAGCCCACCAGTCAACACCTACTACCGGGTATTCGTCAAATGCAGGGTGTGCATAGTAATATTCCATCATTGGATCTCCCATGTGGTGAGAAAAATCACGAACCCAAACAGTCGTGTCAGGATATAATTCAGTCATTACGTATTCTTCACCTAATGTAGCAACTGAATCTTCCAGCATGACAGTCATGAACTGGCGATATTCATTGTTTGTAATTTCAGTTTCATCCATGTAGAATCCACCGATCGTTACTTGCTTATTTAAGTTGATTTGAGTAGCCGGAACATCCTGATCCGCTTGTCCCATGTGAAAAGTTCCCGATGGACAAACAACCATACCATATGGTACTGTCTGTACCCAAGACTCTCGACCTGGAACCCCCACTAGGTCTCCTCCTCCATCTGCAGGTCCTTTGCTGCAGCTTTGAGTCATAAAAAGACCAGCTAAGGATGCTATGATCGCAAAGCGCTTTCCGATAACACTGACTTTATTCATAATCCCGTTTTTATTTATTGTTCCTGTTAAAGTATTTCTAATTGTCTATTTCAATTCGAAACAGAGAATCTAAACTAGTATTTTTGTTGAAATAACGCAAATAATAATGAAATATTATTTTTATGCAATTAATAATAAGTTTACTACAATTCGCTCAAAAACATTGTTAAAACCTTATTATCAATTGATTAAGAATTCTTAGTACTCTTCTTGTCTGTATCTTGGAGTTCTTACGATTGGCTTCAATTGTAACCATTTTGTAGGAATAACATAAGACAGCATGATCTCATGAGAGGTTCTTGTTTTAGCCTGTACACCGCTGGTTACATAGTCAAATGAATAACCTAATCTCAATGCATTATTCTTCATTAGGTTCATACCTATTAAGAAAATAATATCATCGTTTGCTACTGTACTTCCACCTTTAGTTACTTCTTTATTAGCAATAGATTCTCTAGCGCTGATACCACCATAGAATTTATCATTATACATTAATATTGCGCCAAATAAATAGGTATAGTTTCTTGTATCGGTTTGGAAAAATGCATTTGGAGTTAATTTCAACATACCACCACTGAAATTGAATGTATAACCAGCTGTTACATATGCGTGACTACTTAATTTAGAAGCAATACTTGTATCAATACCATAAGTATATTTTGTGCCTGAAAAATGGCTTGCACTTACACCTATATAATATTTAGGAGTCTGCCAGTATAAACCAGCTGCAATATCTGGTTTTACTTGGCTAGCGGGAGCATTAACCAAGTTTTCATAGATCGGATCCGTTTTATCAATTACCTGATACCAGTTTGTATTTAAATTTTCATATCTAAAGCCTGATCTTAAACCTACTCCTAATTTACCGGTTTTGATTTTGAAATGGTATGCTAAAGAAATCTGTAATTCTGTTGTGTTGATTGGGCCTTTTGAATCATATACAAAATTGGCTCCTACACCAGTACGTTGCTTTAAAAAAGGGAGTAGCGTATTTGCTGTTATCACAGCACTTGTAGGTGATGTTCCACCTGGTGCATCCGTTGTTGATGAGTATCCTAACCATTGCTTTCTGAATATACCTGTAATTCTGGTTACGCCTTCTAATCCTGCATATCCTGGATTATAATTCATGGAGTTGAACATGTAATGGCTGAACTGCGCATCTTGCTGTGAAAATGCAGGCATTGCCAAACATATAGCCCCTAAAAAAATAAAAAGAATTCTACTGATTTTTTTCATATACTATGCAATGAGGAGTTCTCAATTAATATGCTATTAATATGCTAGTTCATCTAGTTGTAACCAAAGCTAATAAATTCATACATGATTTATAGCAATAAGGTTACATATTTTTTAATAATCCTTAAATAAATTGTACTTATTTAATATTATTCGCCTTTTTTATGTATAATTCTATTGCACCTGTCATAGAAGGTGCGTTTGGTAAAGGTGCTTCTACATCTAATATTAACCCTGCATCATGAACTGCTTTTGCTGTTGTAGGACCAAAAGCTGCAATTCTTGTACCTTTTTGTTCAAAATTCGGAAAATTCACATACAATGAACTGATTCCCGATGGGCTGAAAAATGTAATCATATCATAATTTACATCAGCCAGATGTGATAAATCACTTGCTACTGTCTTATAAAAAATGGCTTCTGAAAATTCAAATCCACTTTTTGATAAAAACATAGGAATATCATCCTTGCGAATATCAGAGCATGGATACAGGAATTTTTCGGTTTTATGCTTTTTAATAACCTCTTCCAGATCTGTAGCTGTCTTCTTACCTACAAAGATTTTTCTTTTTCTGATAACAATATACTTCTGTAGATAATTAGCTGTTTGCTCTGTAATACAGAAGTATTTCATCTCTGCAGGCACTTCAATCTTGGCCTCTGCACAAATTCTAAAGAAATTATCAATAGCATTTCTGCTCGTAAAAATTACAGCTGTATGGCTTAATATGTCAATTTTCTGCTTTTTAAATTCTTTTAAATCGACTTGCTCAATTTGTATAAAAGGAATAAAATCAATTTTAAGATTATACTTTTCAGCTAATACATAATAAGGTGATTTCTCGTCCGTTGGTTTAGGCTGTGAAACTAGAATCGTATTTACCTTTTTTAGTCTATTGTCTTTAGCTAATTTGTCCTTTGCCTTAATTTCGCTCATGTTGTTATTAATGGAATTGACTTTTCCTGAATTCGTTAACCTAGCAGTACCCGATAGGCGACTATTAAGGGTACTATTTCAGCGGTGCAAATGTACGAAAATAAATAAATATTTCTAAGTTCTGATCTTGAGTAAATCATATAACTTGTTAATACTGAAATTATAACGAGTATTATAAAAAATACCTGATTCGCAGATTCCGCGATTGAATTAATATAACTCAAAGGCATTAAAGCAATTACAACTAATATTACAGGTAATACCAGCAAGCCTGCCTGAAACAAATAATTTAAAAGCAGGTAATTCTGTAAGGGAGAAACCCCTGAAGGAAACGTTAATTCGTTGATTATTTTCACGTATATTATTTTAAACACCTGCATAAATGCAAAAGAACAAAACAAGTAAATGCTGTACCCACTTGTATGTGCTTCTAAAAATGTCCTGAAAGGAAAGTTAAATAATAATGGTTTTTCAACTGAAATGAGATAAAAAATCATCATATACAGAATAGAATTGATCAAAATTAAATTTATTGACATCATCCCGCTCCTATCCAGCAAAAGCAACTCGGTATTTCTATCCAAACCAACATTTATGAGTGTTCTTCCTTTCATAAATACAAATTTGTAAAACACTACAACCGTGCAGAACAAAAGAATCATAAAGATAAAAACCTCTCTGTCTACAAGCCCCTTGCGGAATTGCAACAGCTGAGAAATCTTAGTCAGCGAAGAAACTTCTGTTTTGCTCGCAGGCAATTTGGTTTCGATCTGAAGAGAATCCAGATATACGAATGTTGTCGGATTATGAAAAAGCAATAAATATAAATCTTCTTCTGCCTGCTTGTTAATATTATTCAATGAAAGATGCACCCTTTCTGGCGCAGCATTGGCAGGATGTTTATATACCAATTGATTTTCTACAAAAACCGATAGTCCCTTGTTTGAATAAAAAGATATGTAATAATCCTGATCAGTTTTTTTCTGAATGAAAACACCACCGCTGGGAATCCTGTCATCAGTAGTCAATAATGGGATATAGGACTGATAATACCTGTCATATATTTGCCAGTCATTTCGCAAATCTTTAACTACATTGTATTTCTGCGCCGCTAAGTTATGTATGCTAACAAGCAGTGTTACCACAACTAGGGCGGATATATTTAAATATTTTTTATACACGATCTGCTTCGCTTTTTAAATATTATTTCAATAATAATCATTACAAAAATAATTGATAGAGCCATTAATATGAGTAAGGTTGTGATATTAACCCATGAAAACCATATTACGCAAAAAACATTCAATAACGTATATAAAAGAGTTAAGCAAACAATACTTAACTGCGATAAACCTAGGCCTAACAGACGGTGATGCAAGTGATTATTATCCGGTGAGAATGGACTGGAACTCGCAAGGAGTCTTAATATAAAAACCCTTAATGTATCTGCAATTGGTATGATGATGGGCGCTATAGCCAAGGCTATTAACGGATATTGTTCGTAATTCATTCGTTGTGGAACTAGAACAATCTTGATAGCAAGAAATGCAATAATAAAACCACTGATCAGAGACCCCGTATCTCCCATAAAAATTTTGGCTTTATGTAAATTGTATTTTAAGAACCCAATTAAGGCGCCTGCCAAACAAAGCCCGACCAATACATATGGTATATACTCGCCGCTCCCCAAACCGAAAAATATTCCGCTGTAAATTAAACAAGCAAAAAGGGCAATTGAACCGGCCAGACCATCTAATCCATCAATCAAATTGAATGCATTAGTTATACCCAGCACCACGACTAAAGTAAATAAATAGGCAATACCTTCAGGAATTAAAGTAATATTCAGCACGCCCTGAAAATCATCGATTTTTATATCTCCTAAAAATACAATGATACTTGCAGCAAGTATCTGAACAAAGAATTTTTTAAAGGCTGAGACTGAAACCATATCATCTTTCAATCCAATAAAGAAGATAATGATTGTTGACGCAATAAGTTTTTGCACAGCATTATCAATCTCTCCGAATAATAATATGGAAGAGATAAAACCTGCAAAAATTGCTAGTCCTCCTAATCTTGGTGTATCAAATAAATGCTGCCGTCTATTATTAGGAATGTCAAGTATTTGCTTTTTGTGTGCAACCTGTATAATGGATGGTATTGCAAAAAGTGACACAAAAAGAGCCCATGAAAATGTAAGTATGGAAGAAAAGAAAATCATTGTGCTTTTAACTTATTGCAAGTTATACGAAAAACTAGAATCTTGAGACTAATCCAAAATGTATTTTTGAAAGATTTAAATTAATCTGCTGATCCTTAGCCTGTCCAAGGGCATAAATAAACTGGAAAACGCCAGCTTTGGTTGTAAAGCTAATGCCTGTACCAAAGCCCAGCGGCCAATCTGTATAATTATTATTTAATTGATTGTCGAAATAGGCTTGATTTAAAAATAACAGTACGTATGAACTTTCATCAGTAAAATATCTGTATTCAAGCGTATAAATTGCATAATTAGACGCATAGTAATTATTTTCATTAAACCCTCTGAGTGTTTTCAATCCTCCGATCCGGTAAAGATCGCTCAATACCAGATTCTGACTATTAACAACTCCTCCTTGCAATTGATTTAACAGTGTTGCTTTTTTGCCTATGCGAAAAAATTTCATTAATGTCATATCAGCATTCCATTGAATTGAATTTAATGGAATAGACGTTTCAGTACTGATTGGTGTATAGTTAACAATACGCTTATTTCCTGTAGCAATATCTATTGAAAGATTCCATCCTGTCATGGGATAGAAAACATCATCCAGACTATTGAAAACATATCCCAATCCATAGTTTACAAATTTAAAATCCTGGTTATTGCCCTCAATATTCATATTGGCTGTAGTTCCCAACGACGCATTGGATTTAAGTCCCGCGAAAAATTTAATCTGTGAGCCGGGGCTGACGGTATAAAAAATAGAAGCCCTTCTGTCTAATATCAAAAAGGATGTATCCTGTTTCAATAAATTAAAATTCAGTTTAACATCAATATTTGATCTGAAGAGCCGTGGATGTAAATACGAAGTATTAAGCAATTGAGATTGTATGTCAAACCTTTTCCATTGTATACTTAATTCCTTACCGGTTTGAAGTAAGTTTTTCAGGTTCATGTTAAACTCACCGGTGATCAGCAGTTTCCCATTACTTTTTGAACCAGGCTGAAAGCCTATGTACCCATCCAGTTGATTACATTTCCTATTTGTTAAAAATAATACGGGCTGTGCTTTCCCCATTGAAAAAAACACCTCAGGAGATTTGACAACTTTCAGATATTGAATTTGTTTCAACTGCCGCTCTAAACTAACAACTTTCTGTTGATTATAAAGGGCTCCCGGACGTATGCCTAAATAGCTCTCCAGGTATTTTCTTTTCACTTTTGCATTGCCCACAATTGCGATGGTGTCAAACTGGATAAGCGGCCCGGATTGGTAATTTAAGATAGCTTGAAAATACGATTCTGTAATTTTTATAGAATCCAGGCCAATTACGGCAAAGGGGTATCCGTTGTTTTCGGAATATTTTATAATGCTGTTTTCAAGACCTGCTAATTCACGATAGCTAAAACGTGTTTGAGAATAAAATTTCTGTTTGTAACCGGATTTGTACAAATACTCATCCGGCACATTGCCGCTCTGGAGCCTGCTCCAATGGTGCTTAGGACCAACGTGAATATATGCCAATACAGAATCTTTTCCTTTAAACAATACTGAATCAGCTGCTGCTTCCAGATAAGATGCTTCATGAAGCTTTACGATGTAATAACTTATTTCACGGATCGCACTTAGAGAATCTTTAAAACTTGTTTCATAATGCAGTCCCTTTACCTTTTCATCGAAATCATCATTCTGAAGAAATAAATTCCAGTTTTGCCCGGCAGCATCCGGTAAAAAAGTAATAAGAAACAGAAATATGTAAAATAGTTTATTCAAAAGGATTAATTTTACGAAAGATACTAAACTCAGAAATCATTTATACTACAAACAATGGCAGGCATATACATTCATATTCCTTTTTGCCATAAAGCATGTACATACTGTAATTTTCATTTTTCTACAAATCTTACGCTTGTTGCCAAAATGGTCACAGCTCTATGCCAAGAACTAGAGTTAAAAAAAACATACCTGGACAATCCTTCCATTGATACGATTTACCTGGGCGGTGGCACTCCTTCCATTTTACACACTTCTCAACTGGCGCAATTATTTCAGGCCATCTATTCAACATTTGCCGTATCTCATAAAGCCGAAATAACGCTGGAAGCAAACCCTGAAGACTTGTCAAAAGAGAATATTCTTTTCTGGAAAAACGTTGGAGTTAACCGCCTCAGTATAGG
The DNA here is from genome assembly GCA_021151805.1 of Cytophagaceae bacterium. Classification (GTDB taxonomy): domain Bacteria; phylum Bacteroidota; class Bacteroidia; order Cytophagales; family Cytophagaceae; genus Cytophaga. Next base: position 8,473 of record JAGKWN010000055.1, read on the forward strand.
CATACAGAGTTTTCAGGATGATACGTTGAAATGGATGAACAGAAACCATTCAAAAAACGACTCTGTAAGAGGTGTTCAAATGGCCCAGAATCTGGGTATAGAGAATTTATCTATTGATCTGATCTACGGCACACCTGATTTAACAGAAGAATTATGGCGAAGAGAAATTCAAACGGCAATAGAATTGCAGGCTACTCATATTTCATCCTATTGCTTAACAATTGAAGATAAAACAGCACTGGCCAATCAGGTCAAAAAGGGGCTTTCCTCACCTGTTTCTGACGAGCAATCTGAATTGCAGCTACTGATACTTATGGAAGAAATGGAATTGGCCGGATACGAGCACTATGAAATCTCTAATTTCTGTAAGCCGTCTTTTGAATCAAAGCATAACAGCAGTTACTGGAAAGGTCTCCCTTATATTGGTATCGGGCCGGGAGCACATTCGTATAATCTTTCAAGCCGACAGTTCAATGTCAGCAACAATGTTCAATACATCAATGATTTGTCCACCGGAAAAATTCCATTTACAGAAGAACTCCTTACGCAACAAGATTTGTATAATGAATACATTTTAACCCGATTGCGGACAAAATGGGGCATTGATTTAAACGAAATAGCTCGCTTAAATCCCACACATTTACCAAAAATTCAACGGTTGTTATCGAATTTTATTGAAAATGGATTTTTAGATGAAATTAATGGCCTATTTAGACTGACCACAAAAGGCAAACTGCTTGCTGATGAAATTACATTGCAATTAATGGTATAAAGAATTATGTTTGAAAACTCACTCATTTTTTTAACTTTGTACTTATAGATTCTAAAACTTTTATGTTGTCAGAAGAAAAAAAAATATTGCTCCTTTTACACCTGATCATTTTCAATTATCATGGTCTGGACGAAGGTGAAAGAGAATTGTTATCTGGATTAGCAACAAAGTTTGAGGCGGAAGAAGAGTTGAACTGGGCATATTCAATGCTTGGCAATGATTATTACTCTTCTCATGAAAAAATCCATCAATGGTTTGAAAAAGAGATTAGCGGTGTTGATTCTGCCAAACGTCTTTCTTACCTGACAACCGTATGGGAAGCTTCAGTAAAAAAAGGCTTTATAAGCGAAATGGAAGCTACAGCTATGTTGAAAATAGCACATAATTGGGGCATCCAAAAAGACCTGTTAAACCTGATCCGCAAGAAATAACGCTTGTTATGATTAGGGGGTGCGTATTATTTTTTTTGTGTTTTATAGCTGTTTGTTTTCTTGCCACTGCTCAACCGTTTAGCAGAAACGATTCGTTAAGAGGTTCTCTAACTCCAGAACGCACCTGCTTTGATGTCTACTACTATGATCTAAATCTTAATATTGACATCTCTAATAAAAGTATTCAAGGTGCCAACACTGTTTATTTTAACACAACCACTACTACCAATAAGATTCAGTTAGATTTGTTCAGCAATTTAATTATTGACTCTGTTTGTTATGAAAACAAAAGGTTATCATTCAAAAGAGATAGTAACGCTTTTTTGATACACTTCCCAACTCCACTTCAAGCAAATACTGCACATCACATAAGCGTTCATTATCAAGGCAACCCAATCATTGCTAAAAAAGCTCCCTGGGATGGCGGCTGGGTCTTTACCAAAGACAGTCTGCAACGCCCTTGGGTTGGAGTTGCCTGCGAAGGTATAGGAGCCAGTTTATGGTGGCCGCTCAAAGATCACTTAAGTGATGAACCAGATAGCATGCGTTTGCATTACACCATACCTGCCTCATTAATGGCAGTAGGTAATGGTATTCTTGAATCTGTGACATTAAGTGACGATAAAAAAAGTAAAACCTTCAACTGGAAAATCAGCTACCCGATCAACAGTTACAATGTTACCTGCAATATTGCCAACTACGTCCATATCGAAGACAAACATATCCAAACGAATCAAGATACATTGGCAATTGATTATTATGTTCTGGATTATAACAAGCAAAAAGCAATTGCTCATTTCCAACAAGTGCATCCAATGCTTGTATGCTATGAACATTACTTCGGACCATATCCTTTTTTTAAAGATGGTTATGCAATGGTTGAAACGCCGTATTGGGGCATGGAACACCAGGGAGCAATTGCATATGGCAATGACTACACAAATAGAATAATTGATTTTGATTACATCATTATTCATGAAAGCGGGCACGAATGGTGGGGCAATAATGTAAGCACCTGTGATCATGCGGAAATGTGGATTCATGAATCCTTTACAACCTATACAGAAAATTTGTTGGTTGAATATTATTATGGTTACGACATGTCTATCCGTTATTTAAACCTGAACAGGAGTCTGATAAAAAATATTGATCCCATTGTTGGGCCGCTTGATGTGAACTATGAAGGTTGGGATGGATCAGACATGTATTACAAAGGAGCCTGGATACTACATACCTTCCGTAATATTCTGAAGAATGACACGCTCTGGTTTTCAATCCTGAAAGGTTTACAACAAGACTTTGCATTAAAAACTATTCAAACCTCAGATATCATTCAATACATCAATCAAAAAACCGGTAAGGATTATACATGGTTTTTTAACCAATATCTTTACAATGCGAAACCTCCTGTTTTGAATACATATTCTGAGAAGATAAAAAAAATGGTGCGGGTATATTATAAATGGGAAAATACAGGTCCTGACTTTGTGATGGAGATTCCTTTAAATATTAAGAATGCTCCACATGTCTACATTACTCCTGAATTGAATTATAAATTCATAGACGTTAAGCCTAAATCATTCACAAAAGATTTTTTCAATAAAAACTTTCAGTATTATCTGATTAAAGATGAAAAGAGGTAGGGTGATTAAACCCTACCTCTTTCTTTATTCTTCTTCCTCAACATTTTTCAATTTCGAAAGTAAGTCATATGCACCGTTTATAACAACGTTCATGTGACTATAATCTAGTGAAACTGGCAAGATAATTTCTGTATACCCATTTTCGGAAATGCCTTTTTGAACTTTTACACCTTCGTATTGATGTTTGTTGCCTGCATTTTTTTCTATAAAAATATAATCTTCATCTTCAATCTGAACAACTGCATTTTGAGGCACTGCCAAAACCTTCTGTTCATCAATGTATACATAAGCCTTCAGATACATATTGGGTATTAATGCCGGGTCATTTTTATCCATATGTGCATGCACCCTAACCGTTCTGTCAGTCGATATTTTATGATTGATCAAATATACTTTTGCGGTACGTTCTTCATTATCGCCGTTAACTATTTTAAATACGATTTTTTGTCCGACTTTGATTTTTGTAATATCTTTTTCAAAAACAGTTAACTCCGCATGCAAGTGGTCAGTATCTACAATTTCACAGATTATATCCTGCGGATTTACAAACGAGCCGATATTAATATTAACCACTGTAATATATCCATTGATCGGAGACCTGAGGTCTACAATGCTTGTAATTGTACTCTGCGAAACATTTGCGGGATTGATACCAATCATATTCAGCTTTTCAGCAAGTGCGCCATTAATAACAAGAGCACTGTTATATTCCGAAGATATCTGTTGAAATGTTTTTGCTGAAGCAACATTTTCTTTTGCTAGCTCTTCCTGTCTTTTATATTCAAGCTCCAGATACTTAAGCTTGCTTTTATTTTCCAGGTAGTCTTTTTGAATGGTAACAAACTCGGGATTTTGTATTTTCGCTATCAATGCTCCTTTTTTAATGCTCATCCCCTGAAGAATGTCTGTGGATTTTATAAATCCACCCATTAATGCCGATACAGTAACGAGATTCTGTGGCGGCACATCCAGCATTCCGTTTACTTCCAACACAGCGTGCATTTCTTTCTGCACAATTTTACCTGTTGTTATTTTTACGGCATCCAATTGGCTTTGGCTCAACGTAACAGACATGGCTGCTACCGAATCTAAATCCTCAGAAGTATCTTCCTCTTTCTTCGAACCGCAAGCATTCGTCACAAGCAGGATTGCAATGCTTACAACTAATATATTTATATCTTTCATGTTCTTATTTTAATTTGTTCCCACTAAATATTCGATCGTGATTATAGACTGATTGTACAAGCTGAGAGTCTGTAAATAACTTACCTGGATAGATATATACCTGTCCAACCCCTGTGATAGCTCTACATAACCGATGTTTCCGGCACGATAACTTTTCCATGCATTGTCGTAAATGATATTGGCTGTTGGCAATGCATTCTGTTCATAATACGAAAGACTATTCTGATACTTTAAATATTCCTGGTAGGCCTGGTTATATTGTCTTTCAAGATTAGCTTCATACAAATCACTGGATGCCTTAGACATATTTACCAAAGCCTGAGTGGCCTTCACTCTTTCCATTTGTGGCTTTGACCAAAGCGGTATTGCCACTCCTGCTGTTATGCCCTGGAACCTTGTATTAGCATTTGACATGCTGCCATCTTTATAGTTCATAGTATAATTAAGCGATTGGTTAAAATACCCTACCGTTATATCCGGAAGAAATTTATTCTTTTCCAGTTTAACTGCTGCATCATTTAATGCGATCTGCTGGCGCATATATGTCAAAGCAGGATTACCCGCTATCGCTGTTGAATCATCCGACAGTATCAAGACATTTGCTTTTTGCTTATCAGAAATTGTTGTAACAGCTTCACCTGTATTCAATAATGTTTGTAATCTTGATTCATATATCCGCACATCATTTTCATTTTGATTCATGCGCAGCCTGATTTCATATAACTGGCTTTCAGCCGTAGCCTTCTCAAGCATGTTGCTTTCTCCTGTTTTATATTTCAAATCTGCTGCTTTGCTGAATGCTGTATAGATACTGTCCTGCTTTTGATAAAAGATGCGTAGCGACTTTGCATACTCAAGTAAATAATATGATTGTTTCACCTGGTACACCAATTCATTTTGCGTAACATCCTTATTCAATTCAGCACTTTTAATAGCCTCTTTATAGTAAAGAGATTGATTATGCATCACTGTTGGGAAAGGTAAACTTTGGTTCAATGTTATGTTGTTGTCATTATAATAAGAATTGTACTGACCAAACATAAACGTTGCTGAAGTCTTGCCTACTTCTGTTGCTGTTCCTTTTATCCTCGTATGATAATCGATGCTGTAATCAGCCACTTTCATAACATTATTGTTCTGTTTGGCTATTGTTATGGCCTCTTCCAGACTTAAAGGTTTTGCGGTAGTTTGTGCATATAGATTTGTCTGAATAAGTGTAATCATTACACATGCCAGCACACACACCATCGTGTTCGGTTTCCATTTGAACCTGAAATTACTTTCAACCAGTATATACAATGTAGGAATGACCAGCAACGTTAACAGCGTTGCCGATATCAAGCCACCTATAACAACTGTTGCTAAAGGCTTTTGGACTTCTGCTCCGGCACCATGAGATAAGGCCATTGGTAAGAAGCCCAGTGATGCTACTAAGGCTGTCATCAAAACAGGTCGCAACCTTATAGCTGTACCTGTAAGTACAATCTGATATACATCTTTCATACCTTCTTTTTTTAATCGATTAAACTCTCCAATTAAAACGATTCCATTTAACACCGCAACGCCAAACAGTGCGATGAAGCCAACACCCGCTGAAATACTAAACGGCATATCGCGGATCACCAAGGCAAACACCCCTCCTATTGCAGATAAAGGAATTGCAGTAAAAATTAAAACACTCTGCTTCACAGAAGAAAATGTAAAATAGAGCAATATAAAGATCAATGCTAGTGCCACCGGAATTGCAAGAGAGAGGCGTGCTTTTGCTTCAAGAAGATTTTTAAACTGCCCGCCATATGTTACATGATAACCTGCATCGAACTGTACTTCAGCATTGATCTTGTTTTGAATTTCTCCAACAATACTTTCTACATCTCGTCCACGGGTATTAAATGCAACAATGATCCGACGTTTCGTGTCTTCACGCTGAATCTGGTTCGGACCATTTTTAAATTCAACTTCTGCAATTTGTCTCAAAGGTATCTGTACACCTGCATAGGTTGCTACATACAGATTCCGGATGTCCTCTATTTGTTTTCTGTGCATGGTGTCTAGGCGTACAACTAAATCATATCGACGTTCGCCTTCATAAATAAGGCCTGCTGTACCGCCCGCAAATGCTGTACGTACAACGCTGTTGATGTCTTCAATATTCAGTCCGTAGCGTGCAATTTGTGGACGATTATAGGTAACAATGATTTGCGGCAAACCTGTTACTTCTTCCACATAAATATCTTTCACACCTTTCACAGGCTCAATCAGCTTACCAATCTGTTTCGCATAGCGGGTAAGCTTGTCAAGATCTTCCCCATAAATTTTAAGAGCAACATCCTGCCGTGCTCCAGTCATAAGCTCATTGAAACGCATTTGTATCGGCTGTTGAAATCCGAAGGTCACGCCTGGCACTTTTGCATCCAACGCCTGCTGCATTTTATTGGCAAGTTCTTCACGTGTATCAGCAGATACCCATTCTTCTTTATCTTTAAGCGTTACAATCAAGTCGCAGGCTTCAACTGGCATAGGGTCTGTAGGGATTTCGCTGGTGCCTACTTTACCTACAACATCAATAACTTCCGGAAAGTCATTCTTTAAAACTTCGCCAGCTTTCAACGATGCATCAATTGTTTTAGTCATTGAACTTCCTGTAAGTACTCTTGTTTCCACTGCAAAATCACCTTCATCCAACGTAGGAATAAATTCTCCGCCGATTCTGAAAAACAATAACAAACTCACTGCGAATAATACAATCGTACAGGCGAGTGTTAAAGCCTTTCTGTTTAAAACCTTATTGATCACTTTGGAATAAACCGCTTGGAAAAATTCCATGATCTTATCAGAAATATTTCTCTTATGAATATGCTGTTTACTCAAAAATAATGCAGACATCATGGGTACATACGTAAGTGACAGAATGAATGCACCGATGATTGCAAATGAAACAGTTTGTGCCATCGGTTTGAACATCTTCCCTTCAATACCAACAAGTGCAAGTATCGGCAAATAAACAATCAAAATAATAATCTCTCCAAAAGCAGCGCTGTTTCTGATCTGCGATGCAGATTCATACACTTCGGCATCCATCTCATCCTGAGTTAATCGATGTGTATATTTTTTACCTACAATATGGTGCAGTGTTGCCTCAACAATAATAACGGCGCCATCTATGATAAGTCCGAAATCTACTGCTCCCAGCGACATTAAATTTCCAGAGACACCAAAAAGATTCATCATCGAAATAGCAAAGAGCATGCAAAGAGGAATCATGGTTGCAACAATAATACCTGCTCGAATATTACCCAACAATAAAACCAGAACAAAAATAACGATCAGCGCGCCTTCGATCAGGTTTTTAGACACAGTCTTGATCGCCTGATTCACCAGGCTTGTACGATCCAGGTAAGCATCAATGCGAATTCCCGTTGGCAGTGTTTTTTCGATCTGCGCTATTTTTTCTTTAACATTGCGAATTACTTCGTTCGAGTTTTCACCTTTCAACATCAGCACCACACCACCTACTACTTCACCCTGCCCGCTACGTGTCATAGCTCCATAACGAATAGCGTGGCCATACTGCACCTTTGCCAGATCACTGATCAATATTGGCATTCCTGAAGGTGTATTCTTTACTACGATATTTCCGATATCATCTAAAGATGTGATCAATCCTTCCGTACGAATGAACCATGCATTGGGACTTTTGTCTATATAAGCTCCGCCGGTATTTTGATTGTTCATCTCAAGCGCTTTGAATACTTCCGCAATGGTAATATTCATACTTCTTAATTTTTCCGGATCAATAGCCACTTCATACTGTTTAAGATTCCCACCGAAGCTGCTGATGTCTGCAACTCCTTTGGTTCCTAGTAATTGCCTCCGGATGATCCAATCCTGTATGGATCTCAATTCCATTATGGAATAGGTATTTTCATGCCCTTTCTTAGGACGAATAATGTATTGATAAATTTCGCCTAGGCCGGAAGAAACGGGGCCGATCTCAGGTGTACCTACACCTGCCGGAATTTCTGTTACTGCCATTTTCAGTCTTTCACCAACCTGTTGTCTGGCCCAGTAAATATCTGTTTGTTCACTAAAGACGATCGTTATTACAGAAAGCCCGAATCGTGAAATTGAACGGACTTCCTGTATTTCAGGAATACTGGCAACGCTTAATTCAATCGGATATGTAATAAGGCGTTCAACCTCCTGCGCAGCAAGGGCAGGGCTTTGTGTAATTACCTGTACCTGATTGTTTGTGATATCAGGCACCGCATCAATAGGTAGTTTGGTTGCAGACCAAATACCCCAGCATATTAATGCTATAGTCAGCACTCCAATAATAAGTTTATTCTTAATGGAGAACTGAATAATTCTGTCTAACATAGAATTATTAGTTAAAATGAATTGAATAGATTTTTTTGCATGAAGGCTTCATGCAATCAATAAGAGGAAATTATCCGAGCTTAGGCGGTTGCCAAATGTCAATCAACGGAGTTTTGAAAAAATGCTCTGAGTAAAGCGAATAACGAACACAGTCAATAATTACTTTTTCTTCAGTTCTGAATGTGAATACAGGCACAGCGGCTGGTATATAACATGAACATGCTGAATGCATACAGTGTGCCTTTAAAGGAAGATTCTGGTGTTCATGCTTATCCTGCTGTAAATGTTGCTGATCAAAATAATGCAACGCTAAAAACTCAAGCATATTGATATCCTCGTTGTGTTCTTCAATATGATGGTAAAAATGGCTTACTAAATTGCCCATACAAATCATACCGGCAAACCCGCTATTTGACAAAAGCGAAGCCAATAATAGATGTATAGATACACATATAGTAATAAAGCGCATGTATAAATGTAGAGATTAGCGGTTGTTTTTACAATCTAACAGGAAAAATGATTCGAAAAAATGATTAAAAAATTGAAAGAGAACCAGATATAAAAAGCAAAAAGCTACTTTTTACCTTTGCGATTTTTAGCATTCACAAGCCCCAGGCTAACTTTATGAAATCTTGACATCATGCTTTTAGCATTAGAATGATCCAGACTACTCAAAGGAGTGTTTGAATCGCTTTTAATGATCTCATTCGTTGCCAATAGAAATCTGTATTCTATATCAGCCTCAGAAAACAGCATGAAGTGAGCTAACATAATTTTTATTTACGGTTTAAGTATATATACTCTTAATGCGCGCCAAACGTTTTGCGAAAGTAATATTTTATTCATTTTTTAAACAAAATATCGTAACCTTTTATAAAAAACGTCGTAATCAACTCAAATTTTAAGCTCTTCAGCTAAAAATTTAGCTGTATGGCTCTTTTTATTATGTATGATTTCTTCAGGAGTTCCACTACATAAGATTGTTCCTCCTTTAGCGCCCCCCTCAGGCCCTAAATCTACTACATAATCAGACACTTTGATAACATCCAGATTATGCTCTATGATTAACACGGTGTTGCCTTTATCTGCCAGTTTGTTTAATACATAAAGCAAATGTTGAATATCCTGAAAATGGAGTCCTGTCGTCGGCTCATCCAGTATGTATAATGTATTACCTGTATCTCTTTTAGATAGTTCAGTAGCAAGTTTAACCCGCTGAGCTTCACCACCACTTAACGTTGGTGCATGTTGCCCGAGAGTGATATATCCTAAGCCCACCTCCTGTAATGTTTCAATCTTGCGAAGAATTCGTGGCTGATTATCAAAGAACTCCACCGCCTGGTCAACGGTCATGTTCAATACATCCGCAATAGATTTTCCTTTAAAGCGAACCTCTAATGTTTCCCGGTTGTATCTGTTTCCTTTACAAGTCTCACAAGGTACATATACATCCGGAAGAAAATCCATCTCAATAAGTTTCATTCCTGCACCTTCGCATGTCTCACACCTTCCGCCTTTAACGTTGAATGAAAAACGACCTGCTTTATATCCTCTGATTTTAGCTTCTGGCAATAAGGTAAATAAATTACGAATCTCGCCAAAAACTTCTGTATAGGTTGCCGGGTTAGAACGCGGTGTTCTTCCAATTGGTGATTGATCAACTTCAATCACTTTGTCAATGAATTCCAGGCCTTCAATAGATCCGTAAGTCAATGCTTCTCTTCTTGAATTGAAGAAATGTTTATTAAGAATCGGGAACAATGTATCATGCACCAAAGTAGATTTTCCGCTACCGGAAACTCCGGTAATGGAAATCATCTTTCCTAAAGGTAACGTCAATGTAACATTCTTGAGGTTATTGCCTGATGCATTTTTAAGCGTTAGTGTATGTCCATTACCAGTGCGTCTTTGCTTAGGGACTGCAATTGTTGCTTTGCCTGATAAATAGTCAGCCGTGATTCCTGGAAGCTTCAAAAATTGTTCCGGAGTACCTTGTGCTACCACAGATCCGCCATGTCTGCCAGCTCCCGGACCTATGTCAACAATATAGTCTGAATGCAGCATCATGTCTTTATCATGCTCCACAACCAATACGGTATTGCCTATATCTCTAAGATTCTTGAGCGCATCAATCAATTTAACATTGTCTCGTTGATGCAGACCGATACTCGGTTCATCTAATATATACAACACACCAACAAGCTGCGTACCTATTTGCGTTGCAAGCCTGATGCGCTGCGCTTCGCCACCCGACAGGGTACGTAAGGTTCTGTCTAGTGTTAAATAATCCAGACCAACATCTAACAGGAAACCTAAACGCTTTCTGATCTCTTTTAAAATCTCTGTAGCAATTTGCAACTGACGCTTATCCAATCTTTTTTCAAGATCCTTCATCCATTCTGCAAGTGCAGAAATATTCATAGATGAAAGTTCGAAAATGTTTTTACTGTCTATTTTAAAATGCAGCGATTCCTTCTTCAAACGAGCGCCATGACACTCCGGACATGTAGTGATTGTTACATAATCCGTCAACCACTTCTGTGTTTTTTCAGAACCTTCTTCCTGCTGCGACTTTAAGAAATTTAACAAGCCGTCAAACTTGAATGCTGCTTCGCTTCCATCTTCTGTTTCTGTACCATGCAACAATATTTTTAATGCTTCTGCAGGAACAGACTTTACAGGAGTTGTTAAGCTTACTTTATATTTTTTCAGAATGGTTTCAAACTGCCTGAAGATCCAGATATCACGGTATTCACCTAAAGGTAGAATTGCGCCTCTGCTGATACTTAATGACTTGTCGGGAATAATACTTTCTTCTGTTATTTCTTCAATAACACCTAAGCCTTTGCAGCATGGGCATGAACCATAAGGTGAGTTGAAAGAAAACATATTAGGCGCCGGTTCATCATAGGCTATCCCTGATTCCGGATCCATTAAAAATTTTGAGAAGAATTGCGCTTCACCATCTTTATCTTTGATCTGAGGAACAATCATCATGATACCTTTCCCTTGATCAAGCGAAGCTTTTACAGACTGCGCAACACGGTATCTGTCTGCCGGATCTACCTGAATACGGTCTATAACAATTTCTATGTCGTGGATTTTATAACGATCAACCTGAAGCTTAGCTGTTATCTCAACAATCTCTCCATCAATACGGACTTTTGTATAGCCCATCTTTCTTACCTGTTGAAACAACTCGCGGTAATGCCCCTTACGCCCCTTAACAATCGGCGCCAGTAATGTTATTTTTTTCTTTTCGAAATTCTGGAAAATGTAATCGATGATCTGGTCTTCAGACTGGCGAACCATCTTCTTCCCTGTTACATAAGAAAAAGCTTCGCCGGCGCGTGCATACAGGAGTCGTAAAAAATCATATATCTCTGTTACTGTACCTACTGTTGATCGAGGGTTTTTAGATGTTGTTTTTTGTTCGATCGAAATAACCGGACTTAAGCCGTTTATCTTATCTACATCCGGCCGCTCCATATTGCCGATAAATGAACGGGCGTAGGCGGAGAAGCTTTCCATATAACGTCTTTGGCCTTCTGCGTAGATCGTATCAAATGCAAGCGACGACTTGCCGCTGCCGCTGATACCAGTGATAACTACAAGTTTGTTTCGCGGAATGGTAAGGTCTACATTTTTCAGATTATGTTCCCTTGCACCAAAAACTTCTATCGTTTCGTGTCCGGACGCATCAATTACAGAAGATGTTTCGTTATTTTTTTTCAATTGCGGCAATTCATCTATATACAACTTCTAATTTGCACAGAGCTTTTATTAAAAGCAATATTCTTAGAGAATAGAACTGAATTATTTTTGTGTTCTTATTTACCGGTACTGACAGAGTCTTTCTTTACAGTAGCCCTCGAGTAAGGCAACTCTATGGTGTAACTTGCACCATCTTTTTTTATGGTCAGCGTATTGGATAAGATCCAGGGGTTATATAACTGAAGTACGTAATAGCTCGTTCCTTGATTTTTTGCAAACAGCTGCAAATCTGAAATGTCTGAAGTTACTTTAATCGTTCTGACTGGTTCTTTTTGCCAGCGATACAACTTTAACCCATATTTTGATGGATGCTCAACCAGGTCTTTGGCTGCTAGTATCTTGTATAAATATTTTGACGTTTCAGCATTAAGGCTCAGGTCGTAGTAATCTGTTTTTTCCTGTTTGGCAAATGCCTTTTGTATCCCTGCAATACCTCTGTTATATGCAGCAGCCGAAACTGTCCAGCTGTCGAATTCTTTATATGCCTGTTTAAAGAATTTACAAGCCGCATGAGTAGATTTTATGGGATCGAGCCGTTGATCAACTTCATCATTGATTTCCAAGCCTAGTTCACGAGCGGTATTTTCTTTTAATTGCCAGAATCCTACCGCATCTTTGGAAGAAACCACATTCTTGAAATTACTTTCAATCATGGCTACATATTTAAAATCTGAAGGGATTTTATATTGAACCAAAATTTTGTCTATAACCGGTAGCCATATCATGGCATCCTTTAGCAATAGTGTGGTGCTTTTATTTTTTTGTGTGTTGTATTTTAATTCGTTATAAAAAGCAGTGTATGCTGCTTGATTTTTGAAATGCACAGTTTCATCTGCAAAAATATTATTTAACGGAATCTGCTCATTAAACGTCTGGTGGCGATATTCTTTATGTAATACATAATGCTTGTTCTTTTGTATTATGGTAAAAAATACAAACAGTACTAATAATGTTATAGTTGAAAAAAAAATTATCCGAAGCCGTTTTTTCACCTAGGTTTAAGTTGTTTGTAATTATATTTATACGCTCTTTTTGTCTTTCTGTTACGTCCTTTGGTGAATATTTGAATTTTAAGATTTTAGCAAATCTGCCAATGCTGCTTTTAATTCAGGGTATTTGAAAGAAAAGCCTTGTTGCTGAATTTTAACGGAAGAGGCAGGAATTCCCTGAATAACCGAGCAGGCCTTCTCCTTTCCTAATATAAAGTTCAGCGCAAATGCCGGAACATTCGGAAATATCAGTGGTTTGTGCAATATTTCAGCAGCATTTTCTGTAAATGTCTTGTTTGATACAGGATTTGGAGCAACGCCATTATATATGCCATTCATAGAACTGTCCTCAATAGCTTTTATAAAAATATTGCAAAGGTCTTCAATGTGAATCCAGGAGATTATCTGCTCCCCTGAAGCCAGTGGAGATCCGATATTCAACTTAATTGGTTTTACCATGGTAGGCAATGCGCCGCTTGGTTGGGCTAAAACAATCCCCACACGAATTTTTACAATTCTGATTTTTTGCTCCCCAATCAAATCTGCTGCTGCCTCCCAGTCTATAGTTGTTCTGGCTAAAAAGTCTTTCCCCTGAGCAGCATCTTCTTTTAATGGTGTCGTTTGAAATGAGTTGCCATATATACCAATCGCCGAACTACTTATGAATGCCTGCAACAAAGGCATATCTGGTAAATGTTTTGCCAGCAGCTTTGTCGTTTCAATGCGGCTGTCATGAATTTCTTTTTTATAAGCTGCTGTCCAGCGCCGCTCAAATACACCTGCGCCTGCCAGGTGGATCACATGTGTTATTCCTTCAAAAGCTTTATGATCTATGTAAGATGTTTTATAATCCCATTTGTAAGAAACGATTCCATTCCTGACTCCTGCTTGCCTGCTTAACCAGACCACTTCTATTCCTTTATTCTTCAGCATTTGTGTTAAATGAGAGCCTACAAGGCCACTTCCCCCTGTTATCAGAATTTTCATATGGAATCTGTTTTGTTTGGAAATATGATTTAAAAAGTATTATTTATGAGCAAATACATAACAAATTGAGTCCAACTCAAGTTTAAGTATTTTGAACTGATATAATTTACCCATAATCTATGAAATTTATATATACTTTGCTCATTTACGTTGCTATCGTACATATAGGTAACGCCCAATCAAAAAAAGAAATTACTGTAGTCCCTTCGCACGCTCAGGTTCAATTGGTTGATCGTGAAGGTATGCAGGTGTTGATTGAACTGGATAGAAAGTTTGTCGAAAAAACCTGGCTGCAAAAGTTGAAAACATTTGGCAAGGTTGAGACTGAAAAAGAATCATACATTATTCATGGTGCGTCAATTCCCGAGATTTCATCTTCCTGCACATTATACTCAACCGTATTTACAACTAAAACCGGAACAGTTGTTTTCTGGGCGATTGATTTAGGTAGTCAATATGTTACACAAGGACATGACCATTATGAAAAAGCAAAAAAGAAGTTGCATACCTTCGCTAAAGAAATTTATGTTGCTGATGTAAATGTGCAGATCGCTGCTGCGGAAGATGCCTTGAATGCTAGTTCTAAAAGCCTTGATAAACTGGTAAAGCAAGGTGAGTCTTTAAACAGTGCGCTTGATAAAAATGCGAAAGACAAAGTTGACTTACAGAGAAAGTTAGAAGACAACAATAAAGAGCTTAAGTTTTTAGAGTCTGAAGAAGTTCGCATTGAAGGCAGAATGAAAGAAGTAAAATCAACTGAAAATACTGAAGAGCAGCAAAAACTATTAAAGGAAAGTATTTCGATTACAAATAACGTTGAAAAAACCAAGCAACAAAAAGTATCGCTTGAGACAAAAATCAAAGATAACGAAAATCAAAAGATTCAGCTCGAGTCTGATATTAAGAAAAATGCGGAGAATCAAGTAGGGGCTAAAGATGAAGTTGATAAAATGGCTAAAGCTGTTGATGCAGTCAGAGCAAAATTAAAAATTTATGAATAAGCTTTTTGATCTTAAAATTATATAAAAAAGAACGGGGTAATGATTAATAATTATTACCCCGTTCTTTTTTATGCATTTGTGATATTTACTTTCCTTAAAATCGTTTCTATTATTTGCCTTGTCGTTATACCTTCCGCCTCTGCTTCATAGTTTAAAATGATCCTGTGGTTCAAGATGTCATAAGCTACTTCTTTAATATCTTCAGGCAAAACATAGTCTCTGTTGTTAAAGAATGCCATTGCTTTCGCAACACGGTTCAGATTTATGGCCGCCCGTGTTGATGCGCCATATAAAATATAGGTAGCTTCCGTATCCAATCCATATTCCTTAGGAAAACGTGTTGCGAAAACTAATTCGATAATATATTTTTCTAAAGATTCAGATATGGTTACTTTATTGATTTCATTCCTTATTTCAAGAACATCTTCTTTGGTAACAATCTTCTTGACCTGGTAATCAAAGTTCATGTTTGACACACGACGCATTACTTCCAGCTCAGATTCTTTATCAAGATAGGTCAAATGAATTTTCATCATAAAACGGTCAACCTGTGCTTCCGGTAACGGATAAGTACCTTCCTGTTCAACCGGGTTCTGCGTTGCTAATACCAGAAAAGGGTTGTCAAGCGGATAGGTTGTATCACCGATTGTCACTTGCTTCTCCTGCATACATTCAAGTAATGCTGATTGTACCTTCGCCGGTGAACGGTTAACCTCATCTGCCAAAATAAAGTTAGAGAATACCGGACCTTTCTTTACTTCAAAATTGCCTTTGTGTTGGTTGTAAATCATGGTGCCGATCAAATCTGAAGGCAGTAAATCTGGTGTAAATTGTATACGATGAAAATCCAGATCCATCGTTTTGGCAAGCGTGTTAACACTTAATGTTTTTGCCAGCCCCGGTACACCTTCCAGTAAAATATGTCCGCCCGTACAGATGCCAACCAGCAATCGATTGATCATGTACTTCTGTCCTATTACAACTTTCCCTACTTCTTCTATTACTTCTTTGATTTTATTTCTGTAGTAAACAGACTTTTCTTCTGCAGATTTAAATTCCATGTTTTTACAGTGTTATTTTTTGAATACAAAAAATACAGCTAGTATCATGCATACCATGGCAGCTATATAATTCCATTGCAATCGCTCCGTTCTGAAAACAATCAGTGCGAAGAATGTAAATACTGAAAGCGAAATTACTTCCTGTATGATTTTTAATTGAAACAAATTGAAAGGGCCGCCATTTCCTGCAAAGCCTATTTTATTGGCCGGAACCTGAAATACATATTCAAAGAAAGCGATCCCCCAGCTTAATAGTATTGCGCCGATAATTCCCCATTTTGCTAACGGTGCATGATCACTATGCTGTAAATGCCCGTACCAGGCGTAAGTCATAAAGCCGTTTGATATTATAAGTAAAACAATTGTCCAGAGTGCGCTCATTGCTGAATATTATCTATCTTAAAAATACAGGTTTTATTTGAAAACTCTGTACTATTTAAATTTATTGACTAAACTGCTGTTATGCTCAAAGCCTTTGCTTGCGCATTAAGCGATAAGTTTTTTCGAAAATTGCTTTAAACCAAAATGTGTAATTGTCTGGATTTTCTGCAATGCTTTTCTTGAGTTCTTCGTACGATATATATTTCCAATCAGAAGCTTCATCTGAGTTTAACTTAGGTTTATTATCAGAAAAGCCAATAAGAATATGGTCTAATTCATGTTCGGAGAGATTGTTGTCGAACTCAACTTTATAAATAAGATGGTAAAGTTCTGTGAGATTATTGCAGCTTAATCCCATCTCTTCCTTTAACCTTCTTTTAGCTGCATCCGAAATGCTTTCTTCCGGTGCAGGATGACTACAACAGGTATTTGACCATAGTCCTGCTGAGTGGTATTTCGAAGCGGCTCTCCGCTGTATTAAAAATTCATCGGCAGAGTTAAAGATCAATACAGAAAATGCCCGATGTAAAAGCCCTTTTTGATGAGCTTCCAGTTTATCCATTACACCTGTTTCTTTGTCTTTAGTGTCTACTAATACTACGAGATTGTTCATTCTTTATTGATATTCTTAATCTAAAGTATATGTCAGAATAGATAAATATAGTATTAAATATTATTGGTTTTGAATAGTGTGAAAAATAAACTGTATGTATATAAAATATCAAGCCTTTTATCTGTGAAGATAAAAGGCTTGATATTAAATGATATCTTGTTGGAATTTATGGCATTTGAATATTGAATTGTCCATTGGTTACAGTGATTGTACTTGGTCCTGTTCCTGTACCAATTCCTGTTCCAGCTACTTGCGGAGCTACAAAGTTAAATGTTCCTTTGATTACTTTTTTATCGGTGTCATATTCAGTAATAACTACCTGTCCAGATGTTGCCTTATACTGAATGAAACTTGTTGTATAGTATTCAGCTCTGTAGTCTCCGGTTTCTGTTAAGTCGTACGTGCCTGTTGTAGTCACTTTGCTGAGGTTAAGATAAATTGGAGGGATTATAAAACCGCCATTTCCATTTATATTAAGTTGTGTACTATTAGCTGTATAATTAGGGCTCCCAGCAGACCAGGCTGTAGAATTAACTAAGGCAGTCATAGAAGATTTTCCTGTGTAATAAACTTTTTTGAAGTCGCCTGAAAATACAGTCGTTCCAGTTGAAGATTGCATTGTTGCTTTGAAATATCCGGAAATAGTCTGATTTACTCTGTCGATTGCAGTGATTACAATTTGTCCTGAATTTCCGTAACTAACCCAAGTGTCTGATGGGGTTGTTATTTCAATATATTTATTCATATCAGTAGGAGTCAGATTATATGTGCCTACGATGCCTGCAATTGTGTCAATCTGAAGGTCGAAATCAGTTCCTGTAATAATTAAATTTTTGGTCGTAAGTTTTCCTTTAGCGGGAATGCTTTGGGAGGTAGTGTTTCCTTCAAAATAAACATTTCCGTCTGTTGCTTTTAAAGTTACGTTGTTAGCTGCAGGTGCAGGATCGTTGCTTTTTTTCGAGCAACTTAGCAAGATGAAAGAAATAGAAATTGCGAAAGCAATGGAAAATAATTTTGTTTTCATAAAAGTTTTAAAACTGTAAAATATAGTATTAAAAATAATTATTTTGTCACTCATAAGCAAAATAAAATTATAGGTTTGATCTTCTCTTATAATTCAAGTTATGTAAAAACAAAAAACCCTTTACTGGTTAAGGT
>JAGKWN010000056.1 GCA_021151805.1 Cytophagaceae bacterium
ATAATAAACCTTTTTAAAGTAAATTTTTATGAAAACAATGAAATTTTATGTGATTGCTTTATGCTTATTAAGCATAGCCGTAGTGTCTGCATGTAATAAAAAGAAAGATGACCCAGCCCCAGCTACACCTTTCGCTTACTCAACAGATAAACTTCAGAACAGATGGGAGGTTGCCAACAACAGCCGTACTACAGGAACTGCAGGTTCTACATTGATTGCTGTTGAATTTGTGCAGAACGCATATATATTATATTTCCCGGATGATAGCATAGCTACCGGTACATACTCAACTTCCGGTACAGATGTAATTGTATTGAATGGCTTCGGAAAACTAAAAGTAAACACGTTAACGGAAACAAATTTTGGTTTTGAGCTTGAAGTGGATGGAACAAAAGAAGTCTTTACTTCTGCTAAAGCAGATCAGGCAATTCCAGATTCTGATAACACAACGAAATTATGCAGAACGTGGAAGCTTGTAGAATATACGTTTCTGGGAACGACAGAAAAACCTGAAAACAGTGAAGTAGTTTTCAATAAATACGGAACGTATTTAACAACAGATACAGAAGGTGGCGTTACGGATGTAGGCTCTAATACATGGATGTGGTCAAATACAGATGAGGATGAATTCTGTTATGGATCTTGGGATGGTGGAAATATCACGGATTGTAATGGTTTAGGAAGTGTTACAATTGTGTTTTCAGATAACGATACCAAAGCAACATTGGTTGAAACAGATGCTACATTTGGTGATACTGTGTACAAATTGGAATTGAAATAATAATCATTTCTGAAGAATCATAAAAGCCTTGTTGCGATAGTTATCGTAACAAGGCTTTTTATATAATACCAGATAGAGAAAACTACTCAATACAATTTTTCAGCAGCCTCCCAGTCTCATACCTGAAAGGGAAGAAACAAGCCAGAAGATCATCAGAGCTGCAGTAACTCCTGCAATCCATATCGAAAGCGGTTTTGCAGATATGACACCCTTTTGCTGCAGAATGAGATGAGTGAATTTTTGTACCCCAAATGCGACTGCTCCAACAATTACAAGCGGAACGAGCAGGAATAAAAAGATAAGGAACCCCATAGCAAAATATATAATTTAAATAGATAGAATAGCGCTGTTATTTCAAATATAGAAATTTTTAGAGCATTCGTTACTCCTCTGTGGAATGTGCTTTCATACGTATGGTTACCATACAGCATTGTCAAGACTTTATTTTTTAGTATTTTAGAGAGGCAATAACAGTAGATTTTATGTGCTTCAAGGTTTTTTCGGTTCTTGTTTTTTTATGTTTTGCGCAGGTGGCATATAGTCAGGGCTGCAGCGATGCAGGTTTTTGTACCATGGGAGCCATGCGCCCCAATCAAAACTTCAGCAGTAAGGCCGCAATCCGGTTACGTTCTGTTGAAGCACTGCAATATGTAGGATTAACCAAGTTTCACGATGTGATCCTTACATCTCTGCTGGATATCAATGCGAGTATCGGCAAGCGCGGCTCTTTCCAGATCAAATTACCTTATACGTTTGTCTCTGGCTCGCTGGCCAACACCAATGGCGCAGGAGATATTTCGCTTGCCTATACACATGCGCTGCTTGTTAAAACCAACTGGCAACTGTCGGGTACGATAGGCATAAAACTTCCTACAAATCATTCAGACAAAACAAGTGCCGACGGCAGACCACTACCCATGTATTACCAGACAAGTTTAGGTACCTATGATGTTGTAGCTGGCATTTCTTTCATCACCCGGAACTGGCTGTTTGCAACAGGCTATCAACATGCCTTCAATCAAAACGAAAACGAATTCAGATGGTCTGAGTGGAACAGCAGCGCACAGAAGACAGAAGCATTGGAATATCCACCGGCATGGAATTTAAAGCGCGGCTCGGATATCATGTTTCGTATAGAACGTAATTTTCGATCAACGAAATGGAATGCCTACCTGGGTTTGTTAACGATCTATAGAATTACCAAAGACGAAATTTCCAAAGGTACTTCGGATAATCGTATTCTGGTGCCTAATACCATTGGTCCAGCAATAACTGCATTAACAGGTGCAGGCTATCGTTTTTCAACAAGGGTAGCCCTTAAGGCTATGGTAGGCGTAAAGTTGATCAACCGCGATACCAATCCTGACGGGCTTTCAAGAGAAATGGTATCGACACTCAGTGTTGAAATAAAATTGTAAAGAAATTTTTATCTGGCAGACTGTTCGTATGAAAAAGTTTTTATTCATAACTATTTTGTTTGTTCTTAATCAAATGCTGTATGCGCAAAAGGCAGGTTTGAATAGAAGTAAGGGCGATAGCTTGTTTATGTTGGGCGATTATGTAGCCGCGGCCGATTATTATTCCAAGGAGATCAATGCGAATAATAAAAGTGTAACAGATAAATATTTATATAATAAAATTCAGTATGCCTTATGTGAGATCCGACTTAATAATCTGGAAGCCGCGCAGATCATTATTGATGAAGGCTTAGCTGAATCTAATGAGCAGTTTAAAAATGAAAATACATTGTTTATGAATGCGCTGGCACAGGTCCTTTATCAAAAAGGGCAATTGGAACAAGCAGCTTCAGAAATTGAAAACGCCATATATCTGTTAACGAGGGGGCGGTTTTATTCAAAAACTGTTTTAGCAGAATTATATAATACCGAAGGACTTATTAACTGGATACAAGGTAACGATGAAAAAGCGCTTGAATATTTCAATCAATCGCTGGAGTTATACAAAAAAGAATATGATGTTGATGCTTCATCCATTGCGGGAGTTTATAATAATATTGGTCTTGTTTATTCTGGTTTTGATCTGCAACTGTCTTTGTCGTATTATGAGCGGGCGTTAAAAATATATGAAGATATTTATCCGGCAGATCATCCGGCCTTAGCCATTGCATATAGCAATCTGGGCCAGATCTATAGGAAGGAGAAAATATATAATACTTCGTTGGTGCAATATGAAAAAGCATTGGATATCTGGAATAAGCGTTATACCGGACCGCATCCAAATAAGGCATTTGTGTATTCCAGCATTGCGCAGGTACTTCAGGAGAAAAAAGAATATCCGTCTGCATTGGAATACGCAGGTAAAGCATTGATTATCTATCAGCAGGCATATGGTGAAAAACATCCCAATACTGCAGCCTGTTATACACTGATCGGTTCGGTTTATACCGAGCAGCGCGACTATACAAAAGCGCTGGACGCATTGCAGCATAGTCTTATTGCTAACAGCGCTATGTTTTCTTCAACCGATTATACAAAGAATCCATCCATGGAAGAATACTTCGATGGACAATTGTTATTATCAACGCTTACACATAAAGGCATTGTGCTCTCAAAACGCGAAGCTGAACAGACCTTACGCATCAAGGACCTGACACTGGCTTTATCTACTTACCAATCCTGCGACACTTTATTGAGCCAACTCAGACAAACGCGTACCGGTAAAAATGATAAACTGGCCTTGGGAATTTACAGCAATGATGTATATGACCGGAGTATTGAACTCTGTTTGCTTCTTGCTGAAAATACATTTAAAAAGGAACAGTATCTAAAACTAGCCTATTATTTTGTTGAAAGGAGCAAAGCTTCTGTATTGCAGGAATCCATTGCTGATTCAAAGGCCAAAGAGTTTGCAGGAATTCCCAATAAGGAAATTGAAAAAGAAGATACATATAAAACTACAATCGCCTATCTGGAACAACGCATTGCCAAAGGCATTACAGACGAAAGTATGATGAAAAGTGTGACGGCAGAGCTTTTCGACCAGAAACGCGGGTATGAATATTTTATCCGTTCACTGGAAAAAAATTACCCGGCCTATTACAACTTAAAATATAATATTCAATCGATAACGGTTGAAGCATTACAGTCAAAATTAAAATCAACTGATTGTATTCTGGAATATTTTATTTCAGAAAGTACAAATACCATTCGCGTGTTCCGGATTACACAAAAGACATATGATGTATATTCCATTCCCTTGACGGATACGTATGGGAAATATATTTCAGGCATGCGTAACTCCATTAAGTTTAATAATAAAGCAGTGTTTATTAAAACATCTTCGGCTTTGTATGAGCAACTGATGCCGAAGATTTCAAAGCATACAACGCATCTGATAATTATCCCCGATGGGAAAATGAGCGCGATTCCTTTTGAAGCGCTTTTGGTAAAGAAGCCTGAAAGCGATTCGGCGAATTATACGCAAATGGAATTTCTGATTAAAAAATATGCAATCAGCTATAATTATGCAGGCTCTTTATATGATCAGAGTTCTTCGGATACTATAATTCAAAAAAGAGTATTGTTGTTTGCCCCTGTCGAATTCAGCGACTCCAGTTATCTGAATCCTCTTCCCGGAACATTAAAAGAGGTACAATCCTTAAATACGATCTGTAAAAACTATGCACCGGCTGACATGTATACCTATACAAAAGCTTCCAGACGGGTATTGCTAAATGATTCGATCAGTCAGTATTCTATTATCCACCTTGCCACGCACGGCGTGGTAGATCAAGAACAGCCGGAACTTTCCTGTATTTATACTTCCGGAACTTCTGAAGAAGATAGCCGTATATATTCCGGGGATATGTATAACATGCGTTTACATGCCGACCTGGTTGCATTATCTGCCTGCGAAACAGGCCTTGGAAAATATGCAAAAGGCGAAGGAATGATTGGTTTATCAAGGGCCTTGTTTTATGCAGGTGCCGATAATATCATGGTTTCTTTATGGACAGTCTCGGATCAGTCTGCCCAGCTTTTTATGCAGTATTTCTATACAGATTTTCAACCAGATCAGTTGCAGACTTTTGCTTTTGCTTCGCGCGAAGCAAAATTAAAATTGCTGCAGAGCGCAGAATATAATACTCCCTACCATTGGGCAGCCTTTATATTAATCGGAAAATAAAATGATCAACGCTGTTGGCAAAAAGCCATCTAACATCTGTTCTCAAATCATCCTTCTAACCATATTGGTATTTTTCTTTTCTAATGTGTCAGCCCAAACGGCAGCTGGGTGGAGGCATAAGCAGGAATTATATAGTCTGTTTCAAAATCCTGGAGATAGTATTTATATTCAGGATCGCGGTGCTCTGCAGGAGTTGTTTGGAAGTACCTGCACAAAAACAGATGTGCGGTATTACTCATCTACCAAAGCTTCTGAGCTGATCCAGATTTCAATTAAAGCAAAAACATTTGTGCCTTCTCTACATGAAGTACAGCTGACGGATACGCTGTATTCCATGCAACATGGGAAGAAAAAAGCAGATAGTATTATATGCAAAAATAGAATAGACGGAACTCGCGCATATGGGATAGCCGGATCAGTACCCAAAGAAGAAGTTAGTTCTTTTATTATTTTGAGAGGAAATACCAAGCTGCAGATTCCGAAGAGTGCTTACGCAGATCTGTACAATGTTCATTTGTGTGAAAACAATAAAGCACCTGAAGCTTATATTACTACTGATAATAAACACCTCTATATTTACATGCACGGGGGGGAAGGGAAAGCAGCCTATGCGGTGAAATTTGTCTTTGATCAAAAAGGTTTTGTAACCCGGATTTTAAATACACATCCCTGTCTGAAAGACTTTGATTTCATTGATGGTTTTGGGGAATGCGAGTAATACGTATTTTATTGTATTTCACAGACAGCTAAAAATAACTAGTTTTACAATGCCTTTAATGCATTACTATTATGAACTGGATTATACTTATTGTTGCGGGATTGTTTGAGGTGATCTTTGCTTTTTGCCTGGGCAAGGCAAAAGAGACTACAGGCAACACTTCGTATTTATGGCTACTGGCTTTTGCCGTAACATCCACAATCAGTATGTATTTATTATACCGTGCAATCCAGACATTGCCGATTGGTACGTCTTATGCAGTATGGACAGGTATTGGTGCGGTAGGAACAGTGCTGGTAGGGATTCTGGTATTTAAAGAGCCAGCAGAATTCTGGCGTTTGTTTTTCCTTACAACGTTGATCGCTTCTATTGTTGGATTGAAGTTTGTAGCGCATTAAAATATAAAACGCATCAAATAAAAAAAGGAGCAGAATTCTGCTCCTTTTTTTATTTGAACTCAGGAAAGTTTTATTTTACCTTTTTAAACAGATATCGGGTAATAAATATTCCGGTTGAATTGTTGTCTGTACCTGAATATACGCCTGAAGTCACTTGCTCAAGTGTCCATCCGTTATTCACCAGCTGGGATATTTTATCCGTGGTAGCTTTGTCATTGGCGCGGACATTTGCAAAATTAATACCGCTTATTGAAAAGAAGTTTTTCATTTCTGATTCCTCCAATGTACCGGTAGGAGAGGTGGAAATCATGCGTGAACGGCCTGCACCAGCCGGTACAACGGATTCTATAGTTGTTACTTGTTGAAAGTCGTATTCAATATTCGTTTTGTTGGTGAATGAGGACAACAAAATACCAGTTAAAAGAGCACACAGCAGACTTAATACTAAAATTGATTTGTTCTTCATAATCAGGATTGTTTTAATTAATAATTAGTTCGGTTGGTTGAGTCCATAATACAAGGTTCTGAAAAAGGTAGCCCGCATGGACACGTATTTCATTTTATCTATCAGTAAATATTCCCCGGCTGTATTGGCGAATTTCCCCGGCATGGCGACGTTAATATATTGAACATGTTTTCTTCGTTTCCCCGAAACGATAATTTTACCGGATCTGTCTGTAACATAATTCTGTTCGATCATTTTTACTCTATTGGCTGAGCGCTCCATACGTATAAAGGTATAGTAACGGTAGGTGGCATTGTCATATAAAAGAATTTGGACATCCTGATCGAGATATATCTTTTTAGAAATGACGGTGTCTTTTGTCAGCTCTTTACCACAATCGTTTATGGCAATATTTTTTATTTCAAGCGTGAACTCATTAACGTTTTGGGCGTATGTAAGGCCCATGTTGCATAGCATGCAAAGAAAGAAAAGCACTGGTTTCATAATGGTCTATTATGTTGACAGGTTAAAATAAAATATTCAATGAACACATTTGGTCTATTGCTTTGGTAAATCTATAATATATTCGTAAAACTATTCTTCAATTACTGTGCCTGTTTTTCAAAAAAAAACAGATTGTTTTGTGTTTTAACTATATAACTTAATTCAACAACACCACACTCACGATTGCGATATACGCTACACCCAGGGCTGTACTGAGTTTGCGGATATCGATATTCTTTACCTCTTCAGGTTCATAGATGGCATTGACCAGAATAACTACCATGAAGTTCAGTAAGACGACAATGAAGGTAAGCCAGAATAAATAATCGGCCTTAGTAAGATTATCTGCCGAAGGCGTGGAAGCTGAGAAGGAGATAGAGAACGCCACGATCGACATGAACACCCCAATACTCACTTCGCCCAGATTTTCAAAGCTAATGTCTTTAATGAATAACAAGCTGATGGAAATTAAACCGATTAATACCAACGGTAAAACAATCTCCAGCAACGGTGTGGTTTTTTTTCGTTCCACATTCAAACGGAAGAAGATATTTTTGAACTCATAAAGTTTTTCTTCTTCCATATCCGGGTCGCCATACATGCCCAGGTTAATCTCATTATCAACCGTTACATAATATTTCAGTTTATTCCATTCAGTAATTTTAAACTTGTCGATTTTACTGGAGTCGAGGTCAAAACTTTTTTGGTCGAAGGAAACTTTAAGCTTGGTCGATGGACTTAAAATTTCTGCGCGTACAAATATTTCCTGCAAGTCGAACGGATATTTTTCCAGTTCATAATTCACATAGAAAATACCGGATACTTTGTAAAGCTTATAAATGGTGCTGCCATCCGTTTTTTCAAAAATCAATTCCTTCGAACTTTCATTTTGTTTCATGTTCTGGAAGATGATGTATTTTTCCGCATCCCTGTTGTTTGAATCAAGCTTGATCCAGTAATAAAAATCTGAGGTGAATGAATTCTCATCCATATTGATATCATAAATATCTGAGATCTCCATGCCGAAAAATAAATTCGGAATAACTTCTCTGTACTCGTTCAATTGCAGCGGACAAGAGTGGAAGCGGCCGTCCTGATATTGCGTGAAGAAAATCTCCGGAACCAAATTCAGTGTACTGTCGAACTGATAAATTTCATCCTGCTCACGAACAATCTGGTTAGGAAGTGTTTTGAAATACGAAGAGAAATCAGTTTTGGATAAGGTAGTTGTATCACGTACATGATCGAATTTATTGCGGATCATTTCAATGGCGTCGTAGCAGCGCTCGACAAACAACGGGTGGTTGGGATTTTTAAAATAATCCGGATAGGCGGTCTTCAAACTTTCAATATCGTTGTATAAAGACTTTGTTAATGCATCTGTGGGGTTACTTACAATGATCAGATCATTTTTGTTGCCCACGCCAAAGTTCTTCATCTCTGAAGGGTTGACAATGTAGGCATGGCCAAGCAAATGAATGGTGTGGAAACGGGTATTGAGGTAATTGATCAGGTCGTTACCAATGTCTGCGTGTACACTTAATACCGTCAATGTGTTTTCTTCATTCGGATTTTTTTTGAAATAGCTGTCGATCTCCGAATACAGCGCTACAGAATCCTGTTTTGAAAAACCCTTACCTTTCACGCCGAAGAGCTTGTTGACCGTAATTCCCCCTTCGGCAAAAGCCTTCAGATACGTAGGATGTAAACCATAGTCGGCCTCGCTGATGAAATTGATTTTATTGATGTGAAGGACTTTACTGATGTAGGCTACAATGTCGTGCGGAATATTATCCTGGTTACCCGTAAAAATTGAACTTTTTCCAAAATCATATTCGTTACGGTCTGCATTGATGGCTATAA
The DNA here is from genome assembly GCA_021151805.1 of Cytophagaceae bacterium. Taxonomy (GTDB): domain Bacteria; phylum Bacteroidota; class Bacteroidia; order Cytophagales; family Cytophagaceae; genus Cytophaga. The sequence continues at coordinate 8,856 of JAGKWN010000056.1, forward strand.
CAGGTATGTCGTTATCTTTGATTGTAGTAGCACATTTGCTGATGTGTTGCCCCCAGGTATTGTCAATCACGGCAACAATATCTTTGTCTTTAGCAATCTCTTTGTAAATGGAGTCGCTTACGGTACCGTCTTTTCTGCAATCAAATGTTTTTAGTTGTAAATTGGTATAAGGTAATTCCAGCTCAGATAAATATTTGCGTAAGGTAACTTCATGCATGAGGTCGAAGTTGTTCAACGGCTGCTTGCTGCAGGGGATGCTGTCGGCCTGGTTGGTGTAGCGGCCAATATAAGCTACATATTTTATCTGCTTATGAATGCTGGGACGAAAATGGTTTCTGAATATATAAAAGGAACCGATGGCCAGTATTACTAAAGAGATGATCGATAGTAAAAATTTTTTTTGAGCGAAAAATGCTTTCATTGATATAATTGCTTTAGGGAAACAATTGATTGAAAGCGTAGGCTATACGCTTTGTATTAAATGTATTTCAGAAACGAATCCGGGTACTTTGATTTTATCATTCGATATTTTTTACAAATCGGATAAAGCAGAAGTAGAATAATAATCCAGATCACATATACCACCGGCAGAGGATAACCATATTTACTCGTGATATTATATATATCAAGTGCATGGAGGTCAATTTCAAATCCATTCAGTATATAAGTTGAAATTACCGCCAGTGTATGAATAACAAATAAATGGGTGATATAAAAGAACATCGAAACCTTACCAAATAACGCAATCGGGCGGTAAAGGTTTGACGGATGCGATTCGATCCAGGAAAATAAATAAAATAGAACGGATAGCGTAATCAGGATATAATCCAGCGACATCGGGTATTTGGTTACATTCAGGAAGCTAAACAATGTCCTGTATAAATATTGATTGTGTACCCACTGCGCCGGATCGCCATATTCATTTAGCAGACGAAGGGATGCAAACAATATCAGGAATATTAAAGAAACGCGTTTCAAAAGTTTAGTGCGACTCTCCATGCTTTCTTTGGTAAACAAACTGCCCATGCCAAAACCCAGACAGATCAAGCCGAACATAGGCAGGATCGGGTAGAGGATCTTGATGTTGAAATTGTCGGTTATGTCGAAAGAGCCGGTTTGGTCAAACACATGCCAGATGAAAGATAGCAGTCTGTTGTCAAAAATCAGTGCATCGGTAAGATTGTGCAGCGCGATAATCAGAATACCAATAACGAAAATCGTTTGCTGTTTGAACCAGCAGGCAGCAGCCAGTAAAATCATGCTGGCGCCGATGGCCCAGATCACGAGCAATACAAGCGAAGAATAATCCAGGTTGAAATGCCAGGCAAATTTAATGACGGTGAATTCAAGCAGAATTAAAACGAGACCTCTGCTCAATAAATACATAGAGGTTTTACGGGCACCGTTCTTTACAAAATACATATAGGAAGATACGCCTGTAAGCCAGATGAAACCTGGGGCACACAAATGCGTGATCCAGCGGGTTGCGAATAAGGCTATGGACGCCTGTTCGGGATCTGTAGGTGAAAACGAAAAGGCATTGATCATGAAGTAATCCCGGGTATGATCAAGTGCCATTAATACAATAAGGATTCCCCGGAGTATGTCGATTGACTGAATTCTGTTGTCCGGTTGGATATTCGAAAGCGTGGTACTATTCACTGTCTGGATTTAAATTAGGTGCAGTATAAGCCTCATTCGGAATAAAAAAATATAGATGTAAGAGTTTCGGTTTGTTTTTTGCCAGATCAAACTCAATCAGGCCTGTGTCTGTTTTACGATCGTTGATGGCGGTGAACCCTTTGTAGGAAATAAATTCCAGCGCATCATTGGTTGAATTGCAGTTGAAGCGAAGCAGCGCACTACCGTCGCCGCTGGTCTTGATTACATTGCATAGGAGAATGTAACGCTTGCGGTGATATGCTTCAAGATCTGTTTTTCCTAAACGTGCGCAGGCAAATGCTTTTTCAAAATGCGCCACAATACTTACCGGATTCACAAGTAATATGCTGTCGGCTACTTCCAGTACCTGATTGTATTGGCCCGCTCTGTTGAGTGGTTTGATCAGGTTTTCCTTAAACTCTACATCCTTTGAATAATAAGCAGGGGTGGTTTGGTAACCGTAATAGATGAGTTTGAAGTCTTCAATCGTAAGCGTAGAGTCTGACATATTGAAGCGATCTGCAAGTTTGGCGTAGCCGCCTCTTTCTTTTAGCTGCGCTGTAACCATCACAGAATCGATCTGCGCTGAGAGCGCATACGAAACGAAAAGCAGACCGATACATAGAAGCTTCAGCATTATTATTTGATATTTTTCTCTATTTGAATACCAACAGAAGAAATTCCTTGCAACGTATCGATGCGCATGTTCTGTTCAATGCGCAGGATGTACTTGCCGTTCTTAGGGAAATGCTGCATACTGTCGGAAAGAATCTTGTAATCGAAAAAGTTGCCAAAGCCTGCGCCATAAGGCTCACCGGAGCCTGCATTGAACAGATCCATGCCCTGCAGTTTTTTAGAAATCATATTGCCGTTTTCGTCCAGCAAAATGCGGTTCACCCAAAGGTTGTAGTATGGGTAATCGTTGTTGTAACGAACCTGATAAAAGAGCTTATAAGAGGCTTTTGAATCTGTGATTTCGAAAGGGAAATCTACCTGCGTTTTCTGAGCCCATAATACATCAGGCATATCGATTTTTTCTTCAGTCACAACTGCCGGGTTTGAACAGGCAATCATTGCAGATACAGAAAACAGGAACGTTATATAAAAAACAGATTTCATAAGTTAGTTCGAATCTTTTTGTGAAGGTCCTTCTTTAGGTTGTTGACCGCTGTTTTGTCTTGGCGGGAAATTACCCGATGGTCTTGCTTCTGACGGTTTGTTTTGGCCTCCGTTATTTTCAGACGGTTTTTTAGTCAACTGATGTTTATTGCCACCACCCTGATGTTTGTTCTCCTGGGGCTTGCGTGCTTCCTGGTTGCGCGGCTGTCCCTGAGATTTTGCATCATTGTTTGGCTGATTACCTTGTCTTGGCGGACGGTTATTGTTTTGCTGCTGCTTATTCTGTTGGTTCGCATTACCACCGTTGTTATTCGGCTGGTTGTTGCTACGCTGCGGACGGTTTGCGTTCGCTTGTCTGTTGTTATTATTGTTATTGTTTCCGCCTTCTCTCTTTTGATTCTCGTTGCGCGGGGCATTGCCTTCACGCTCCGGATTTGGAGATACACGCTGCGGTCTGTTGCTGTTATTTTCGTTGGTGCGCGGAGCAGCTGTATTTTGTCTTTCTGCTCTTGGTTGTTGCGCCTGCTGATTGTGGCTCTTTTGAGCGTCAGGGGCTGCAGGGCGCTGTGTACGGTCAGACGCGTCGTCGTTTGTAGAACGTTTCTTTTTGCGTTTTTTATTTTTTGATTTGAATTTATCATCAAATCGGGAAAGCTCTTCTTTCTCACGGATCATCACGCGATCATCTTTAATGATGATTTCGTTAGACTCCAGTGTTGCAGGTGTTTTACCTGCTTTGTTCATTTCAATAATTTCGATAACACGCTCTACTTCCAGCGGAAACCAGGTAGTTTCATCCTGGAAACCAAACCACATGATGCGTTTGAAAATATCCGTTTTCTGCAGCGTAGCATTTCCCATGGCTGTTTTAAGCGGAACTTCCACTTCAGGAATTCCTTTTAACGCATCTAGGTATGTATCTAGTTCGTAGTTCAGACAGCATTTCAAACGACCGCATTGGCCTGAAAGCTTGGATGGATTCAGTGATAGGTTTTGGTAACGGGCCGCAGATGTGTTTACGTTTTTAAAATCGGTTAACCAGGTAGAACAGCATAATTCTCTTCCGCATGAACCAATACCGCCCAGGCGGGCAGCTTCGTGGCGCAGACTGATCTGCTTCATTTCAATACGCACTTTGAATTCGCTTGCAAGCATTTTGATCAGCTCACGGAAATCAACGCGGTCTTCAGCAGAGTAGTAGAAAGTTACTTTGGTATTGTCTGCCTGGAACTCTACATCCGACAGCTTCATACCTAATTTCTGGTCAACGATTATTTCCCGTGTGCGGTATAGAGAACTTGCTTCACGGTTTTTCGCCTGTTCAAATTTTTCCAGGTCTTTTTGAGTCGCTTTGCGGTAAATGGATTTAATGTCGTCGTTATTCAGCACATTCTTCTTTTTCATTTGCAGACGAACAATTTCGCCCTGCATGGAAACATAACCGATGTGGTGACCGGATTGTACTTCAACAACAATTGCATCGCCGGTATACAATTCCAGAGATTTAGAATTCCTGAAAAATTCTTTACGGCCATTTTTAAAGCGTACTTCTATTATATCAAACGTGGGCAAAACGTCCAATTCCATATTACCCAGCCAATCGAAAGAGTTTAATTTATTGCAACCACCCGAAGCGCAGCCGGAACTGCATCCGCCGGATGATTTTGTGCTGCAGCCTCCACCGGAACCGCAACCACCTGAACTACAAGACATATATATCGAACGTTATTCCGAATTATCACTAAACCATGTACAGTTTACCCCATTCGGGTGGGGCGTAACTATTCATCCTAAAGATACATAAACAATAGGTAATTTGGGAATATTATTAGGTTAGATTGGGATATACAAATTATTTACTTCTAAATAATACGGATACTAAATTTAACCTGTTGAATGTGAGTGGTCTATTAAAAGTGTATAGTAAAAATGCAAAACATGGTTAACCAGCTTGTATGATTTCTATAGCAAGCTTTTTAGTGAAAAAATCAGCTAGATCCGATCGGCTTTTTTGTGATAAATGCTCTAAAACTAAATAAGGTTTTTGACTATCAGATGAAAAAAATTGCATATTCATTTCTTTCCTGGAAAACGAATTTTTTGCAGTTATTAGAAATTCACCACCAGCAGAATAATTGGCATTGACTTGCTTGAATCTAATACGTTTTATTTTAGATAAATTATATGTTTCACTACTACAAAATACTAAACAGTAATGTGTGGAAACCCTCATTTCATTCGACGCAATGTCAATGCAAACTGAATTGTAAGATAATGCGAAAAGCCCGATAGAAAGAGGGATTATTAGGATTAATAGAGTAATCCAGTGTGTTGCGTTATATGCAGGAATAGTGAATGCTTTAAAAATTCCATAAAACGATATTCCTAAAAATAAGACACCAAAAACCAAAGCATTAGGATACTCTAAACCAGTATAAAAAGTAAATTTCTTTTTCATATAAAATATTATGTGTGGCCCATATGGATAGTATATGGGCCACACAATTTAATACTTACTTCAATAGATCCAGCCCAATGTCACGGCGGTAGTTTTTACCTTCCCATTGAATGGTTGCTGCAGCTTTATTTGATTTTTCCAATGCTTCCGGAATAGAATTTCCAAAGCCGGTTACAGCTATCACGCGGCCGCCATTGGTAACCGTTTTGCCATTTACATTTTTTGTACCTGCATGGAAGGTAATTACATCACGCACATCTTCCAGCTTTGTTATTTCCTGGCCTTTCGCATAATCTCCCGGATAGCCACCAGCCACCAGCATAACAGTTGTAGCTGTTCTAGGGTCGATGGAAAGTTTTACCTGGTCCAGTTTGTTTTCAGCCGTAGCAACAAACAAATCAACGATGTCATTCTGAATGCGCGGGAAAACAACTTCTGTTTCCGGATCTCCCATACGTGCGTTGTATTCAATAACAAACGGATCACCGCCGTCATTCATCAAGCCAATAAAGATGAAACCTTTATACAGGATGCCTTCTTTTTTCAAGCCATTAATGGTAGGAATAATCACACGGTCTTCCACTTTTTTGATGAAGGCAGCATCCGCAAACGGTACCGGAGATACAGCACCCATGCCGCCTGTGTTTGGTCCGGTGTCTTTTTCACCGATGCGTTTATAATCTTTTGCTTCCGGAAGAATTACATAATGTTCGCCATCCGTCAATACAAATACAGAAGCTTCAATACCTTTCAAAAATTGTTCGATCACAACCTTAGCGCTCGCTTCGCCAAATAGTTTGTCTGCAAGCATTTCTTTCAACGTACTTTTTGCAGTTGCCAGATCTTCTGCAATGATCACGCCTTTGCCGGCTGCCAGACCATCTGCTTTTAAAACGATTGGTAAAGATTGCGTTTCTAAATATTTCAGACCTTCTTCCAGTTCTGCTTCTGTAAACGTACGGGATGCAGCTGTAGGGACACCATATTTCTGCATGAAATTCTTGGAGAAATCCTTGCTGCCTTCTAATTGAGCACCCACTTTATCCGGCCCGATGACAGGGATATGTTTAATGCGTTCCGTTGCCTGGAAATAATTGACAATACCTGCTACAAGAGGAGCCTCCGGGCCAACAATAACAAGGTTAATCGCATGCTCAATACAAGCAGCTTCTATTTTGGGGAAATCTGTAACATCAATAGCCAGGTTGGTAGCGACCTGCTCTGTACCGGCGTTGCCTGGTGCTACAAATAAGTTTTTACACTTTGGAGATTGTTTTAATTTCCATGCGAAAGTATGTTCTCTTCCGCCGGAACCAACGATTAAAATATTCATTGATGGGTCGAATAATAAGTAATGAGCAAATATAGGTATAAATGTGGATGGGAGAAAATCGTATCCCGATTCATCATGCAGGAAAAAAAAAGCTAAAGGGGGAGGCCTTTAGCTTTTCTTAATGTATGAATCAGTGGAAGAAATTAATTTGCAATCTCAGATAAGAATTTTAAACGCATCAGGCGAACTTCTTCTTCCGTGAAATCTTCGCCCAGCACCTGTAAGGCATTGTGCAGATTGTCATTTTCAGCATGCATGAAATAATCGTAGATCTCATCCTGCTTATCTTCATCAATACACTCGTTGATGTAGTAATCCAGGTTTAATTTTGTACCGGAATAGCAGATATGCTCCATTTCCTGGATAAGATCCGTCATGGATATTTTTTTAGCATTTGCTATTTCTTCCAGTTCCACTTTACGGTCAATCTGCTGAATGACGTAGATCTTGATTTTAGATTTGTCTACAGAAGATTTAACAACTACATCTTTTGCAGAAACAATATCATGTTCATTTACATATTTCAAAATCTGGTCAATGAACGGCTTGCCGAATTTGATTGCTTTGCCTTTGCCTACACCAACGATGTTGCTGAGTTCTTCCGTATCGATTGGGTATACGGTAGCCATTTCCTGTAAAGAAGGATCCTGGAAGACTACGTATGGCGGTACGTTTCTTTCTTTCGCAACTTTTTTGCGCAGCGCTTTCAAAATATCAAACAACTGTTCGTCGAATGCATTTTTATGCATCACTACCTCATCATCTTCTTTCAACTGCTCTTTATCAAAGTTGTGATCTTTAGAGAAGATCATAGATGATGGTTGCTTTAAGAAAGCCAGGCCTGTTTCAGATACAGAAACAATGCTGTAGTTGTCTACATCCTTTGTTAACAGACCTTCCAGCAAGGCTTGTCTGTATATGGAGTTCCAGAAAGAGATGCTTTCGTAGTTTCCTTTTCCAAATGTACTTAGTTCAGTGTGTTTGTAGCTTAAAGAATATTCGTTCTCAATTCCACATAAAATAGAACACAGGTGATTGATGCCAAAGCGTGCATCGGTTTGTTGCACGGCTTTAAGTGCCAGCAATAAATGCTCCTGTGCTTCGAAACTTTCTTTTTTGTTTTTACAGTTGTCGCAATAGCCGCAATCTTTTTCAAGCTTTTCACCAAAGTAAAACAATAATTGTCTTCTTCTGCATACAGATGATTCTGCATATGAAGACATTTCATTCAGCAATTGACGGGCGTTGTCACGCTCGGTTACTGTTTTATCTTTATTGAATTTCTCAAGTTTGATGATGTCGTTGATGCTATAGAACATCAGGCAATGGCCTTCGTTGCCATCACGGCCGGCGCGACCTGTTTCCTGGTAGTATCCTTCCAGTGATTTAGGTGTGTCGTAGTGCACCACAAAACGAACATCCGGTTTGTCAATGCCCATCCCGAATGCGATGGTAGCAACAATCACATCTGCGTCTTCGTTCAGAAAGGCGTCCTGGTTACCCATACGAACAGCTGGGTCGAGACCTGCATGATAAGGCAATGCTTTTACATCGTTCACACGAAGTAATTCAGCGATCTCTTCAACCTTCTTGCGGCTCAGGCAATAAATAATACCGGATTGTCCTTTACGAGCCTTAATGAATTTGATTAATTTTTTCTTGGTGTCCCCTTTAGGTTTTACCTCGTAAAATAAATTTTCGCGATTGAATGATGATTTAAATAAGATGGCGTCATCCATCTGGAGGTTCTTCTGAATGTCAACCTGTACTTTTGGAGTAGCTGTAGCAGTAAGCGCAATGATTGGAATGGATGTATCAATGCTGTCAATAATGCTATGTATTTTTCTGTATTCAGGTCTGAAGTCATGTCCCCATTCAGAGATACAGTGTGCTTCATCAATAGCAACAAAAGATATTTTAGCTTTCTTTAAGAATTGAATATTATCTTCTTTGGTAAGCGATTCCGGTGCTACATATAATAATTTAATTTCGCCGCTAAGTGTTTCTTTTTTTACGCGGTTGATTTCAGTTTTTGTAAGTGTAGAATTTAAAAATTGCGCATTGACACCAAAAGCATTCAGTTGGTCAACCTGATTCTTCATTAACGCGATCAATGGTGATATGACAATAGCTACCCCTGGTAAGCTAATTGCAGGTAATTGATAACAAAGAGATTTACCTGCCCCCGTTGGCATAATTACGAACGTATCTTTGCCTGCAAGAACGTTATTAATTATTTCTTCCTGTTCGCCCCGAAACCGGTCATAACCAAATACCGATTTGAGCTTGTTGATAACATCTAAGTCTGTTTCTACTAACATATTTGTTCAAGGAATATCTATGTACAAAGAGAAATTCTTATATTTGAGTTTCTACAGAAGCGAAAAATTCGCATAAAATATTCATTAAATTGAAGTTAACAAAAAATATCGTATCCATTGTAACAGATGTAATAATAAATGAATCTGATGCAATAAAAAATTTGGTCAATCATATCAATGATGATTTTCATCATATTATCGAAGCGATCTTAGCATGTAAGGGGCGTGTAGTAATTACAGGAATTGGTAAAAGCGCAATTATTGGAAATAAAATAGTAGCGACGATGAATTCTACCGGTACACCTGCACTTTTCATGCATGCAGCAGATGCTATACATGGTGATCTTGGTATGATTCAGAAAGATGATGTTGTTATTTGTTTATCAAAAAGTGGAAATACACCAGAAATTAAAGTTTTAGTACCATTAATTAAAAGCCGAGGTTCTGTTTTGATTGGTATGGTAGGAAATCTGGATTCATATCTGGCACAACAATCAGATTATATTTTAGATGTAACGGTTGAGCGTGAAGCTTGTCCGAACAACCTGGCGCCTACAACAAGTACAACGGCTGCACTAGTGATGGGCGATGCGGTTGCAGTAGCGCTATTGGAATGCAGAAACTTCAGCAGCAAAGATTTTGCACAGAATCATCCGGGCGGTGCTTTAGGAAAACAATTATACCTGCGCGTGAATGATATTTATGCATCGAATGAAAAACCGATCGTTTCTCTTGAAACTTCGGTAAAAGATGTTATTTTAGAGATATCATCGAAAAGATTGGGAGCAACTGCAGTTCTTGCGGCAGATGGTTCACTGGCAGGAATCATTACAGATGGTGATTTACGAAGAATGTTGAATACGCATGATTCGTTTACTCATCTGAAAGCGCAGGACATCATGACTAAATCTCCTAAGACAATTGATGCAGAAGATTTTGCTGCATCAGCAATGACGCTCATGCAATCAAAGAATATTACACAATTGGTTGTAATGAAAGAAAATGTATTCGTTGGTTTTATACATATACACGACCTGTTGAAAGAAGGTATCGTATAATAAGCTTTTAAAAATTAATTTTAACCTTGATCTATGAAAACACTATTTACCGTTATAACTCTTTGTATTAGTTTTGCCGGATTTTGCCAGCTTACAGACGCACAGTTAAAAAGATTGGAATACCAGGTTGATAGTGCAGCATCTTTGCTTCATGAAAGACTTATTTCCAATTCAGAAAGTTTGCTTACAACAGAATTCACAGTTGATACCTTCAAGGTTGAAAAATTAAAACAAAAGAAAATGGCAATGGATACTTCAATGGCCGAAAGAATTGCAGCCATCAATGAAGCAGAAATTCAGTATACCATTTTAATGGACAAATACTATTCAGTATTGTTAAACCGTTTTGATGATGAAGGCAAAAAGGCTATTGTTGCTGCACAAAAGAAATGGTTGAAATACCGAGATGATGAAATTGCCATGACTGAAAAACTTTATGATGAGCAGCATAAAGGAGATCTTAAATCTAAAGAAATCGGTAAGGCCGTTGAAAATTTAGAATTAACAAAAGAACGTGTGGTAGAAATCTATAAGCATATTTTGGCGAATCCGAAAAAAGGATAGTTCGCAATACAGATTATAATTTTCAGATAATAAGTTTTTAAATAAAGAAGGATTCATAATTTTTTATGAACCGATAAGTGAAAAATGGATATAAATAATTATGCGGTGATCATGGCAGGTGGGATCGGGAGTAGATTTTGGCCGTTCAGCCGTACAAAATACCCGAAACAATTTCATGATGTACTTGGTACAGGCACAACGCTGATTCAGCAGACGGTAAACCGGTTTAAAAATATTTGTCCGCCGGAAAATATTATTATTGTTACGAATAAAGATTATGTAGGCCTGGTTAAAGAACAGCTGCCTTTTTTACAGGATCATCAGATCCTTGCTGAACCAATCGGCAGAAATACCGCACCATGCCTGGCTTACGCGGCGTATAAGATTTTACAGCGTGATCGCAACGCAAATATTGTTGTAGCTCCGTCTGATCATATCATTCTTCAGGAAAAAGAATTTGAAAGCATTATTCTTGAAGCATTACAGGCTACAGAGCAGTCAGACATACTGATTACACTTGGTATGAAACCTACAAGACCTGACACAGGGTATGGTTACATACAATACATCGATGAAAATAAGAACCGTATTAAAAAGGTAAAAACCTTTACAGAAAAGCCTGCGCTTGACTTAGCGATTAAGTTTATTGAAAGCGGAGAGTTTGTATGGAATGCCGGCATCTTTATTTTCAACGCCCAAACAATCGTTGACTCGATCAAGCAACACTTACCTGAAATGGATGAAGTATTCAGTGAAGGCATTGGGAAATACTGGACGGATAAAGAAAATGATTTTATCGCTAACGCATATTCACGTTGCGGAAATATTTCCATCGATTATGGTATCATGGAAAAGTCAGACAATGTATATGTAATGCTGGCAGATTTCGGCTGGTCGGATCTTGGAACCTGGAAATCGTTGTTTGAGAATATGCCTAAGAATGATGAAGGCAATGTGATCGATGGCAACGTGCTTACCTATGATACGCAGGATTGTATCATCAAAACGCCTAAAGATAAACTTGTTGTTGCTGAAGGATTGGATGGCTTTATTGTTGCGGAGTTTGACGGCGTATTGATGATCTGCCGCAAAGAAAATGAGCAGCGTGTAAAAGATTTCGTGTCGGATGTAAAAGCAACGAAAGACAAAAAATTCGTATAGAAATTTAAAAAACATCATAAAATAAAAAACTCCCTCGATAGCTATCGAGGGAGTTTTTTATTTTATCAGAGTTCAATAGTTGAAAATTCTATCGGATCGGTTGTTTTCGCCAAGGATCCGATAGATGATTATTTCAATTAGAATATAAAGTCCGTAGATAAGAATTTAGAAGAACGTTCTTTGATGATATCCGTAAGCATTTCTTTGTTTACATCAATTTCTTTTGCTGCCACCATAGAACGGATACTGAATGTACGTAATGCATCAGAAACAGACAGTGTACCTTCTCCAGAATCTTTTCTTCCTGTGAACGGATAAACATCCGGTCCGCGCTGGCACTGGCTGTTTATGTTCAATCTGCAAACCTGGTTTACAAGGTTGTCAATAAGCTTCGCCATTTCAACATTGTCTGTACCAAAGATACTTGCCTGCTGGCCATAGTTTGATTCAACCATGTATTGAATAACCTCGTCAATTTTATCGTAAGCAACGATTGGTACTACCGGTCCGAATTGTTCTTCGTAATACAATTTCATTTTATTGTTTACCGGATACACAACAGCTGGAGCGTAGAACGTATGTTCAATCGTACCACCGCCGGCATTGATTACTTTAGCACCGTGTGCTTCTGCATCTTCGATCAGTTCTTTCAAAAGGCCTGGTTTTTCAGGCTCTGGCAGAGGAGTAATCTGTACACCATTTTCCCAAGGCATACCCCACTTAAGCAATTCAATTTCTTTCAGGAATTTGTTGATGAATGTATCAACCACATTTTTCTGAACGAAGATGATTTTAAGTGCTGTACAACGTTGACCGTTGTATGATAATGATCCAAGGATACATTCTTTTACAGCTAAATCAAGATCTGCATGATTTAATACAATAGCAGGGTTTTTTGCTTCAAGCGCCAATACAGAACGCAAACGGTTCGGGCGTGGGTGCTGAAGTTTCATGATGTTGGCAGACTTACTTGTACCAATGAATGCCAGTACGTCAATTTTGCCGGTTGTCATCAATGGTCCTACAGTAGCACGGCCGCGGCCGAATACTACGTTGATAACACCTTTCGGAAATGAATCTCTGAAAGCCTCTAATAATGGGCGGTGAAGAAGAACACCGATTTTTGCAGGTTTGAAAACAACCGTGTTACCCATAATCAATGCCGGGATCAATGTTGTGAATGTTTCATTCAACGGATAGTTGTATGGTCCCATACACAATACTACGCCAAGCGGACTACGTCTGATTTTTCCGATGATGCCTTGCTCAAACTGATAGTTGGATGAAGTACGGTCAAGTTTTTTATATGCCTCAATTGTATCAACAATATATTCAACCGTACGATCAAATTCTTTTTCAGAATCTTTGATCGTTTTACCGATTTCCCACATCAGCGTTTTAACAACTTCTGTACGCTTGGATTTCATTGCTTTTACAAATTTTTCCATTGCGTGGATACGGCCTTCAACGGTCATGGTAGGCCATTCGCCTGTACCGTTTTTATACGCACCGATCGCAGCATTTAAAGCATCAGTAGCTTCCTTCTCTGTAAGAAGAGGTGTAGAACCTAAAAGCTTTTGTTCCGGGCCATTTGGTGTTTGTATACATACCGGAGAAAATATATCCTGAACGGGTCCGTTCCAGATTTTAATTTCACCGTTTACTAAATATTCTTTTTGATACACAGGCTCACCATATGCATATTCCGCAGGGATATCTGCTTCCTTTGGAAATATCGCAGCGAGCTTTTCGTTGACAGCTTCTACAGTATTCATGTTTGTTGATTAATAAGGTTAAATTAATGAGTTAAAATAAGTCTGAAAAAGACTTTTCGCTTTTTCCCAATTGCTGACCTCAATGCAGTAGCAGGTTCTTGCACCATCTTCTTTTCCGTATATCAAACCTGCTTCCTTGAGTTCTTTAATGTGCTGGGAAATCGTAGACTGAGATAATCCTATTTCTTCTGTCAGCTCGCCGCAAAAGCAAGTGTTTTTATCAAGCATCAATTTTAAAATCGAAATCCGCGCCGGGTGCGATAATGCTTTCGCAATACGAACCAGCTTTTCTTCTTCCGAGGTTAAATTTTGTTCTTTAATAACAGGCATTTTTCAGACTATTCAATCTAATCGTAAAGATACGATTGGATTATAGAAAGACAATAGAAAACCGTAAAAGTATTTGTGATTGATTTTAATTGTTTGATTGTTAGTTTATTATTTGGCTAATGCGCTTTCTAATTGTTTCACATATATTAAAAACATAATTTTAATATACCGTTAAAGTATATTTTATGAGAGTAGTTTTAATCATCTTTTTCCTTTTACCATTTTGTAGTCCGGGCCAGATATTTAATTGGAGAGATACAACTTTTACGCCGGGGTCATATCGATATTTTGAAATGAAAATTGGTGGTGATGAAGGAGTGATTCGTGGAGGAGAAAATACATATATGTATGATACATTAATTACATTTTTCAAATCCAATCCTACAGTAAAGGCACAAATAAATATTTACACAGACACCAGAGGGGCGGCAAAATATAATATGGAATTGAGTAAACGTTATGCCCGCCAGTTAGATCGTTATTTATTAAGCAATGGAATAGATTCAACTTCGTTTAAGACTATTCCTAAAGGTGAAAGTGAAGCTGTGTACACGCAGGCATATATTGATAAGCTGCAAACAAATAAAGAAAAAGAAGAAGCATATCGTAAAAACAGAATGTTCAAACTGATTATTGTTGAATGATAAACACTTTTGAAATTTCTTACCGTATTTTTAATACCCCATCAAATAAAATGAAAACCACTATTCTAAACATCACCCTGTTCTTTGTTTCACTAGCTGCGTTTGCTCAGGCTCCGACTTATAAAGATACTCTGGTATTTATTCCCTTAGGTAATTCTGTGATCAAGTCGCCGGTGCTTACAACAGAAATCGAAACGTTGAGTGCGGGCATGTACCATTATTTAACGGTTGATTCAAAAGGGAAATTGCGAACATATATCGACGCATCCATTCCCTGGCTAATGCCGGTTGCAATAGATGCAGACGTACGCACGGTTGCCACCGGTGATATCCATTCTGTTGTGTTGTATAAAAGCGACAGCTCCATCAATCAGTACTTTATTACACCTAATGTTGATGCGTTTTATCCTTCTTCATTAAAACGTATTGTTGAAATAAAAAGCGGCAGCATGATGTCTGTTGCCATATCAAAGAAGAATATTATGTATGCCTGGGGGCCTGGTAAGCTGGTGCAGAACCTGAGTATTCCGTTAAAAACATATGGAGTGAAAACAAGTTCTGTAGGCAAGCAGCACATAGCATTCATCAACGTAAAAGACCGTGTATTTGTATGGGGTAATGCAAACCGCGGACAAAGAAACATTCCTGTTTTTACAACAAAGCCGGTAAAAATTGCATCGGGTAATTATCATGTGCTTGCGCTTGATCTAGCGAAGCAGTTTTATGTGTGGGGCGATAATATGTATGGACAATGCATGAAACCTGGTATGACAGAGCCTGTGAAATTGATTGATGCGAAATCAAACAGAAGTATGATTGTCTCTGAAACCAATAAGGTTTGTATCTGGGGGGATGGCGTAGAAGTGAATGTAGATTTTAATTTTTTAGGCGAAGTTAGAAAGGCCGCATTGGGCCATGATTTTGCTGTTGTACTGATTCGTTCAACACCAGAAAAAGTCAAACAGGCATACGCAAAGCAGTCTGAAAACCTTGTCAAACGAATAGAACAGGATACGATGCTGTTTGCCCGTGATTCGTTTAATGTGAAAGATAAACAAGTAAACCAGGAAGATTTTATTGATGTAGCCTTTAATGATAATTTCAATAGTCCGCTGGCATTTAATAAAAATACTGTTGACGTACAATCCATCAACGGTTCGGAGCAGCATGATATCAATTCAGAAACAACCATAGAGTTTGAAGGAAGCAACAATCACCTGACCATTATCAATGATAATGTGAAAACATTACGGATCAATAGCAATCAGCGCATCATTGTGAAAGGTTCAAACAAGAATGCTGTTATACATGTGCGCAATCAGAAT
Source organism: Cytophagaceae bacterium (assembly GCA_021151805.1). GTDB lineage: Bacteria > Bacteroidota > Bacteroidia > Cytophagales > Cytophagaceae > Cytophaga. The sequence goes on from JAGKWN010000056.1 coordinate 24,606, forward strand.
AATATAATCGAAGATCAATCGAATACAGTGGTAATAGATTTGAATGCTATTGGAGAAGATAATCAGAGCATGGCCGAATACGAACAGATCAAGGATGCTGCAGCCAGTAGCCAGGAAGAATTTTTGTCGCTCGATTCATTGCCTTCAAGTTTTATTACCTTTTATCCTGTTGATAATAATGAATATTATGTAGACGGTGATTTTATGGGCTATTCGAATGAATTCAGTGTAGTAGAGGAGAGTGTATTGCTTACAGATAATGATTATGCCATTGCGCAGATGTACTTTTATTATAAACAGTATGTAAAAGGAATCGATGCATTAAAAAATGGTGTAGTTGAAAAATATTCAAAATCATGTGCGCTGGCATTGTTTGATATTTATTACTACGGTTTATACGGACAAGCCGTAGATCTTGAAACAGCGAAAAAAATATTCGGCATTTATAGTAAGCTATAAACGCTTTCATACAAATTATGCCAGGTTGTTAATGAATCGCAGGGATAATTTTGCTACTCAGGAAAACATGCGGTCAAAGCCAGTAGCTACCAGATAAGCTGCAGCTGCTGCAATCAGTCCGATAGAAGTAACTTTTAATGCACCTGTAACCGGATGTTGGCCGGTGATTTTACTTTTGAAATAACCGAATACGAATAAACAAAGTGTGGTAATACATGCAGATGTAATTAGTCCGTGCATGGGCGTATTTGTAAACATGTATGCTGTAAGCGGTAGCAAGCCACCGACAAAGTATGCACCGCCGATGGTGAGTGCGGAGTTGCGTGCTCTATCCGGGTGCGGCTCTTCGAGGCCCAGCTCAAACTTCATCATAAAGTCCACCCACTTTTTTTTGTCTTTCGCTAATTGATTGGCTAAAAGCGTTTGGCCGGCTTCATCAATGCCATACTCAGCAAACACCTCTTTTACTTCCTGCAGTTCTTTTTCAGGAACCGTTTCAACTTCTGCATACTCACGGCTAAGTTCGCTTTCATAATGTTCCAGTTCTGTTCTTCCTGCCAGGTAACCACCTAATCCCATGGCGATACATCCGGCAACAATTTCCGCTATGCCCGCTGTTATAATAATTGTATTGTCTGTAACAGCACCGCTAAGTCCGGCAGCCAATGCAAACGGTACGGTTAATCCATCACTCATACCAATAACGATATCGGTTATAAAAGCTGAACTCTTTAAATGTTCTTCGGTATGAGTCATAGGAGAAGTATGTTAGAGTATTTTTAAGTTACACAATAAATTTTATAAATAATCAGCCATACACAACATAAGCATGCATACCTAGAGAAAAGAGCCAGCAGCTTACAAGCAGATAAAAAACAACCGGCTTGTGCCAGAAGGCAAAAAGTATGCAGCCAATGATACCGACCACTCTTGGCAGAGACCACATCTTTGTTTCATAGGCAAACTGCGGGATAAAATGCATGGCAATAAAAGCAGCCATTAAGAGGAATACAATTTTTGCATTTGCTTCAAAAAAAGTTTTGAAGTCAGGGTAATCATCTGTTTTCGTTAAAAAGTTTACCAGGATCATAAAGACCAGCGGCGGTAATAAAAAGATCCAATAAGTGAAATAGTTGACGTTATCTAAATTAGGCATCAGCTTGAAGAAATTAAAAACATTCTGCACGCCGATTTCAGTAACCATTACAAGAGTAATCAAATAGGGGATATAAGCTGTATGTGATTCGATAAATACTTTCCACTTGCTGAATAAATCACTAAGCGCAATACCATAAATCAATAAAGGAATAAATAATAAGT
>JAGKWN010000185.1 GCA_021151805.1 Cytophagaceae bacterium
ATATATGTACCAATAGGCATTAAACCCCAAAATTTGAATTTTAATTATACCTATAGTAATGAAACAAAAAATCAACTAATAAAATGGATGGAAGTAGGATTTGCTGATAACTTCAACTTACCCACACCAACTAATACCGCAGTTAATTATGAAGATAGTAGTCAACCTATTGCACTTAGGGCACGATCTTACTTAGATATCAATTGTGCACATTGTCACACTGAAAATAAACACTGTGACTATAGACCTATGAGATTTGCCTATAGCCAAACAGGAGGTTCACTTGGAAATACTAATATGGGCGTTTGTGTGAACACAGAGGATATGCAAGGATTTCCTTCTAGCTTAGCAAAAATTGTTTCTCCTGGAAACATATACAAATCTATGCTTTTCTATAGAATTAATACAACGGATGAAACATATAGAATGCCACTTCACGGTAGAACATTAATACATACTGAAGGAGTTACTTTAATAGAACAATGGATTAATAGTCTAAGTCCGTGTCAATAAAATTTAAGACAACTAACCAAAAAAAAACTACAAAATGAAAAAAATTACTTTATTAACAATATTTCTACTAAAATATTGCATTTCCTATGCTCAAGACACATGTTTAACTGCTCCTCCCATAGCACAAGGATTTTATACAGTTACAACAGTAAATGGTTCACAACTACCAACCCCTATTTGTTTTACTAGCGCTGTAAATCCAACAGCTGCAGAATGGTATACATATACTCCTTCGAGTAATTTCAATGTAACTATAACTACAGATATTGCAGCTAATACACCAAGAGTAGATACTCGAATTAATGTTTACAATGGCACATGTAATAACTTAAATTGCTATGCAAATGATGACGACTCTGGTGCAAATTATTCATCTGTTGTAAATTTTGTAGCTACAGCTGGAACGACATATTACATTGCATGGGATAATAGATGGACCTCTAATGGTTTTACTTTTCAATTAATTGAAAACACTTATACTCCTCCTTTACCAAACCCAATAAATTATATTTCACAAACAATTACAACTGTAAATAGCACTTACAATATTTGTATTGTAGACATGAATAACGATTATAAAGATGATATAGTTGGAGTTAGCGCTAATAATTTAAGAGTCCATAACCAAACTACTCCTGGAAATTTTTCCATTTCTGACTTTCCAATAACTGGAACAAGTGATATGCCTTCTTGGAGTTTGGCAGCTGGAGATTTTAACCGAGATGGATTTAATGATTTAGTTCTAGGAAGTGGTAGTGGACTTACTTTTTGGAAATCAAATAGTACTGGAACAGCATATACTAATATAAATCCAACAGAATACATTTTCTGCCAAAGAACGAATTTTGTTGATATCAATAATGACGGCAATTTAGATGCGTTTTCTTGTCACGATGTGGCACCTAATGTATACTATTTAAATAATTCATCCAATACTTTTACTCATTTTCAAAGTGGAGTAACTCCAGGTTCATACAATTTAGGCACTTTATCATCAGGAGGAAATTATGCTTCAATTTGGACAGACTATGATAATGATGGTGATGTGGATTTATTTATATCAAAATGCTCAGGTCCACCATGCGAATTACATCGAAATGATGGCAATGGCGTATTTACCAATATTTCTGCAATTGCACAAATCAATACTACACCTGTTCAATCTTGGTCTTCTGCTATTGCAGACTTCGATAACGATGGAGATATGGATATTTTTGTAGGTGCAAATGGTAATTCTGGACATAAATATTTTCTAAACAATCTCGATACATCAAATAATACGGAAGAAGCTTTTACTAATATAACTGCTTCAACAGGTATAGGAACAGACACCTCTATTAGTAGAGATTATATTGCATATGATTTTGATAATGATGGAAAAGTTGATATAATGGGTGGAGGAAATAAAATTTTCTTCAATCAAGGTAACAATAATTTTGCTCCTACGAACTATACTGGAATGTCTTTAGGTGCTATAGGAGATTTAAATAATGATGGCTATTTAGATATAGCTAACAATAACAAAATTTTTTATGCTATCCCAAATGGCAATAATTGGATTAAAATCTCCTTGCAGGGGATTCAAAGCAATAGAAACGGAATAGGTGCTCGAATTGAAGTATATGGCGTATGGGGAAAACAGATTAGAGATGTAAGAAGTGGAGAAGGTTTCGAATTTATGAGTACACTTAATACTCACTTTGGCATTGGAACAGCAACTCAAATCTCACAAATTATAATTAAATGGCCATCAGGAACAATCGATATTATTAATAATCCAAATCCAAATCAAACATTACATGTAATAGAAGGGAATTATCCTCTAAGTCAAGCTACGTTTGATAACAATCTAGTAAAGATATATCCTAACCCAGCATCTTCAATACTTCAAATTACTAACATAGATAAACTAAGTTTAAAATCTATTAAAATTTATAGTACCAATGGCAAAATGATAAAAGAAATCATTTCAAATTTTGAGACTATACAAATAAGTGAACTGCAAGAAGGAATGTATATTTTGTCAATTGAAACAACTGAAGGTAGAAAGTTTGCAGAAAGTTTTATCAAAAAAAAATAAATAAGAAGAAGCAAGCCTATAAGCCGAATTCTGTCTCTTAATGTTTATCCCGAAAGATACTCATTAAGGTCTTATCATTTATCTGGAATAATAGTCGCCTATTATTTCTATCAATCTACCCTCCGACTCAAGCGAGCAGCCTTTTAAGCAATCATAAGATTGCTTTTGTCGGTTTATTTGATCTTTCAGTTCATGAGGTTTACCATGCCTTGTTTGTCACCAAACAAGCGGTAGTCTCTTACTCTACCTTTTCACCCTTACCCTAAGGCGGTTTATTTTCTGTGGCACTGGCTGTAGATAATCAATCTCTCGATTATCCCCTACCCGTTAGGTAGCATGACGCTCTTCACTGTTCGGACTTTCCTCAACTTTATCAGGCTTCCCCTTAAAGCAGCGATAAGACAGCTTACTTTTTCTTGGCACAAAAGTAAACATCCCCTACTTATGATGCAACATTTTTTATCAATACTACCACTTAATAATTTTTATAATTATTAAACGGATACACTTAAAACTTCGCTAAGCAATAAGTATTTAATTATTATACGAATATCACAGGCCATCAACTTTCAAATCAACTTTACCTTTGGCTAACACAACAGCCACTAGGCTTGATGGAGTAAGGTAAACTTTATCCGGCAAAATGCTTTCAATCTTTCCACTCAGCTTTACTCCTTTTCTGTATTCGCTATTCATTGCAGCTTCAACATTTTGTTTTGCATAGCCTAATAGTTCATCTACCGGCAGGCCATACTCCTCTTCCATCATCTTCACCATTTTGCCTTCCAAAAGCCAAGCTGCTGCTTTGGCCAGAATATTCTTTGTCTTTATATCAAACTGTGTATTACTTAAAACAATACTTTTTCTGGCCGGACTATACACTGGAACACCTTTGATATAAACAGTTCCTTTCAGACTTCCTTTAATACCTGCTTTAATAACCAGAAATTCATTACTGCCATAAATATCTAAATCTGTAATTTCGATTTTATATTTTCCGTCTCTGAAATCATAGGTCTGGCCTATAAACATTTTCTTTGCAACCGCAGCAGCTTCAACAAATGGCACATCACTCATTAAACCCACCTGAAAATCATTCGGAATAGTAGATACTAGTTTAAGGTTAGGTACAGTATTTACAGCCAAAGGAGTAATTGGTTTCTCACCCGTAACGGTTTCTGTATAACCTTTAAGACCCAAAACCGATTTTACATTTCTTCCAGCGGTAACCAGCGGAGTCATATAAATCTCTAATGGTGTAATCTTCACCCAGGTTCTATATTCTTCCGAAACCAGATAAGGTTGCAAGGCTGCATTCCATGCCTGCACCACATAGGGTTTTATGGTAAGGTTCTTTGCTACTGCATCATCTATCGACTTCGCAAATCGGGCATGGTTATTATCAATAATTTTACCCACAATAAAATCGAGCGGAACATCAAAGCCTATATTCACTTTTGGTTTTGTTATCCACTCATATCCGTTAGGTGTAGTGAAGGTTTGTACGACCCAGTCTTGTCGGATGGTAAATCTGGTTGAGAATTTTAAATTCATCTCAAACTCTACCGGAACATACTTCA
>JAGKWN010000057.1 GCA_021151805.1 Cytophagaceae bacterium
TTTTAAAATTGTTTGCCACTTAAATATACCTTATTTTAGTAAGGATTTTAAGGGTGGATTATCAATGTTGATATTAAAAATACAATGAAGAGTTTCGGAAAATACATGATTTTAATGGGTAGTCTTTTTGTAAGACGGGAAAAATTTATCGTTTATTGGAGGCTGACAATCGATGAATGTATCATAATCGGAACCAATTCAATTTTCATTGTGGCCATCGTTTCATCCTTTATCGGGGCCGTAACCTGTATTCAGACTGCAGCCAACCTGGTTAGCCCACTTGTTCCTATATATGTAGTAGCGTCTGTTGTGCGGGAAATGTCCATTCTTGAACTGGCGCCGACCTTTACCTGTGTGGTCTTGGCCGGTAAAGTAGGTTCAAGCATTGCCGGGCAGTTGGGTACCATGAGAATAACTGAACAAATTGATGCATTGGAAGTTATGGGAATTAATTCGGCTTCTTACCTGATTCTTCCTAAGATACTTGCCAGCCTGATCACGATTCCGATGCTGGTTACTTTTGCTGCCCTATTATCCATTTTAGGCGGTTTTATTGCCGGCAGATTAGGCGATATTATCTCTACCCAGGATTACATTTATGGTATCCAATCCGATTTCAACGAATTCAACGTAAGTTTCGCCTTGATCAAAGCCTTCGTTTTTGCGTTTCTGATCTCTTCCATTTCAGCTTACCAGGGCTTTTTCACTAAAGGCGGTGCACTGGAAGTAGGTCAATCTTCAACAACAGCTGTAGTAAATAGCTGTATTGGTGTACTGGTTGCAGATTTATTACTGGCTCAATTACTATTAAACTAATCTCAAATCACAGAAAATATTATGATTGAGTGCAAAAACATCAATAAGACCTTTAACAATAAACATATATTAAAAGACGTATCGGCAAGCTTTGAACAAGGTAAAACGAACCTCATTATTGGAGCCAGCGGAACAGGAAAAAGTGTACTTCTGAAAACCTTGGTTGGTTTGGTACATCCGGATTCAGGCGATGTTTTGTATGATGACCGTAATTTTACCCAGGCCAACAAAGAAGAAAAGCAGGTGATCCGCAGAGAAATCGGAATGCTTTTTCAGGGTGGTGCCCTATTCGATTCCAAAACGGTAGAGGAAAATGTTATGTTCCCACTGGATATGCTGAGCGAAATGTCTAAATCTGAAAAAGCTGATCGGGTACATTTTTGTCTGCAGCGTGTTGGTCTGGATCATGCAGCAAAATTAAAGCCTTCCGAAATCAGCGGTGGGATGGCAAAACGGGTTGGTATTGCAAGAGCCATTGTGATGAACTCTAAATACCTGTATTGCGACGAACCCAATTCGGGTCTCGACCCTCAGACTTCGATCCGTATTGACAACCTTATTCAGGAAATTACCCACGAATACAATATCACAACCGTAGTAGTTACGCACGATATGAATTCCATGCTTGAAATCGGAGAGAATATCATATTCATGTTCAAAGGAGAAAAGATCTGGGAAGGAACTAAAGATAACATCCTCGGCACGGATGTGAAAGATTTACAGAATTTTATCTTCGCCAGCAAGCTGATCCGGGATATGAAGCACTAACCTGAATGCCTAACGCGAAAGGCTCAACGCTTTAAATAGAATATATTTGAATATTCGATAATTTATTAGATCTGAGAAACTTATCGTCATCTTGTAAAGTCGCTTTCCTGCTTTAGGCTTTCAGCGTTGAGCATTAGGCTAAAACAACGCGCTCAACTGCATCCTCCCCGTGTGAATGGTTTTCACAGATTCTGATTTTCGCCCTTCGTAGGTAAAAGAAATTTGCAAGCCATTAGTTAAGCGCTCCTGCCACGCAACATTCCATGTCATGTTATTACCACTGTATAAAGCTTCCTGCATTTCATAAGCAACAGGACTGTTTTCCTGCGTGCCATTTAATCTGGAGTTGATTCGAATATATTTGATTGTAGTCGTAAAGGTTCGTTTTGATAGCTTATTCAATTTCAATTCCGTTCCGGCAGTATAGAGCAATGCATTCTCACCGTTCCCGCTTTTAATAGTATTAATCTTATAAGCCATTCCTGCCAGTAAAGTAATCCTTGTATTGGTGAGCGGCTGGTACGAAAACTCATTATCCATTTTTTTATAGTCAATAAAATAATTCCGGTAAACATTGAAATCTGAATTGACGCTATTATAACCCGTGGCAAGTTTTATTTTCCAGGCAAACATTCGTTTAAAGGTCGATCGTAGTCCATAGGTGAGGTCATCGTTAAGTTGATTTTCAAAACCCTGTGTTAAAAATTGTCTCGACTGATTGGAGGTAAGCGCCAGATCCATCCCAAAAAGCGAACTTGAACGGTTGTAAAATAATACCGCCCGGATCACACGCTGAAAACCCAGTAAGCTGGTGTCCCCTGCTCCGGGAGTAGCCGGATTAAAACGTTCCCAGATTTTACTGTCGGAAGTTTTTTTATTCAGTGTTATAGAAGCAGTGTTTGATAATTTACCCAGTGTCTTAAGAATATGTGAAGAAGAAGACTTCCATTTTCTTGGCATCGACATATCCAGCCTGTAGTTCACCATGTTTGTATACGCTTTGTAATAATCGTTCGACGGAAGGTATACTTTTATAAATTCAGCTGTATCATTATAAATCTTTGAAACGAATTCGCTGATCTGCTGAACACCATCATCATTATAATCCCGCCATACATAATTACCTAAACCGGTAGCAACAGGTTGAAATACGAACTGCTGCCGGGCTTGTCGCCCTACCCCGGTAGTAACCGTCAACTCTGAACGTACATGCCTTTTAAAAAGATTAATGCCCCAGTCTACCCTCGACATAACTGTTTCATCATTGGGTGTTGCAACCGGACCAACATACGCCAGGTATCTGTACGTGGTAACTACATTCAACTGATGATCAGAGTTGAATTTTATACCACTGGTAAAACTGGTGGTTTGCGCACGCGTGTTAGGCAACAACTCCCCGTTGAAAAGCTGTTTATCATTCCTGCTGCTGTAATCAATCCGATACCTGAATTTAGCCGTGTCGTTGGATAAGAGATAGTATTTATATTCTTCGAAATACATCAGCGACTGTGCAACTTTACCGGAGGTATCTACCACTTTGTTTTTTTCTGTACTATATTGAAAGCCTGGTGTCAGGAATCGTGTCTGATAGTAGACCAACACATTATATTTCTGCCAGTCTGCCTTACCAAGTGTAGTATTCGTATTATTAAAAAATGCATCACCTTTGAAAAATAAGTTGCCGGCCTTCTGATAGAGCTGCGCAACATGCTGCACACCATTCAAGTCATTATCCTTGTTCCGATAATTCAGCGCATAACTGAAGAGCTCGCTGGAATTTTTTGTATAGTTTAAAGAACCGCTCACCATGTTATTATTGCCGATGCGCGTTACATCTTCGTTCCAGTAACGCTCAAAATCAGGTGTACGAAAGCGGTCTATCGCAGTAAAATTCTTATCATTAAATTCATACGAAACGGTGGAACCCAATAAGTATTTATTCAAAAGTCCAATGTTGCGTTTATCACTTTTGATCCCTGCCCGCACAGATGTTCCTTTGTCGTTTCCTTTATCTTCGGTGGAATATAAATTGACGTCGTTTTGCGAAAATGCAACGTCTGCAAAAATCTGTTCGTGTGAAGAAACCGATTGAACAAACGATCCCTGAATCATTTGCTTTTTCTTTGGCGTAGGAATGCTCTGAACTGGTTCATAGTTACCATTATTCGCACCCACATATTTGTATACCCGTGCATTGACGGTACTATTATCCAGCACATAACTACCAGCTCCCTGCGACACCTGCGAAAATTTCACCTGGTAAAAAGCACTATCAGGATTAGTTGAATATTGATACACATTCGTAGTACCCACAACAACCTTCCGGTATAAAGTTGCGTTGACAGAGTACCCAACTGAATCCACTCCGCTCACATATGCTTTCGAAAGATCATCTCCAATGGTAGATAAATAGACCTGATCATCATTACTCAAGTCCAACAAAACCGGATTGCGTGGATTATCTTTTTCTGAATAATAATAAAAACCGAATTGACCGGTCCTGCTTTTGACAGTCTGAGAAGCCGCAGTATTCGTACGTGCATAGTATTTATCCGAGTATTCAAAATCTACCCGCATACGATTGTATTTTGTAATCAACACATAAGGAGTAAATGTTATTTCTGCCGTGTTGTAATCAATTACATAATCATAATCAAAACCTCTTGTGAGTAGCTTACCATCCAGGTACACTTTTTCAGAATTAGCAATGATGGTGATATACGCTTCGTTGTTGGCACCTCTTAACCGATAGGGTCCTAACACTCCTTCCTGCAGGGCGTCGGCAGTATTGGGGGCAAACTGCATGGTATTGAATTTTCCCTTTGAAATACCGATACCCGCCTGACTGACACTTTCAAATGTGGAATCCTTCTTATGCACGTGCTGCACATGGCCGCCTTGTACATTGCGATAATAATTTAAAAAGTAGGATTTCTGGTTCAACACAATATCTCCTACGGTCAGGGCCGTTTTAGGACTTTTCAGCTGCACATACACCCGATCAAACTGCTGTATCTGCTGTGTGTTTCCTTCCGGCTGAAAAGGAATATTCTGATCCGAGATTACCGCTGTCAGGGTTAGATTATCGGTAAGCTTCCCATCCAGCTGCAGGTTCAATGTTGAATTCACAAAAACACTTTGATTGTTTCCGGCCGAGATACCACGCGATATTACTCCTGTTTTGTTAATGCCGGGAGTTGAAAATAATTCCTCTCTTTGCTGAGGCGTATTGCCAAAGCCTTTAAGCCGCATCACCTCTCTATATCCGCCTAAAGAATCGTATACGGAAAGATCTCTTTTATAAATCCGTTTTCCCAGATCAAAAGGATATACACGATAACAAACCAAAAGAGAATCAGGAAGCGGACTCGGAGAAAAACTGAGTTTATTGGTAGACACCTCGTACATACTGGTATAGCCTAGCGGTGCCTTAACTTCAATACTACCCGGCACAATGGTGAGCGTATCAATCCTCACGCCTCCTTCTGCCGGCTTCACCCATTTACAACGCAGATTGGTATACTGTGCCTGTACGTTAGACGCAATAATCAAATACAAAAAAAGAGTTATGACATAGTATTTGGTCATTCGTTATAGTAAGGCATTTCAATATAAAAAGATGTGCCTGCATCAAGAGACGTTTCAAACCAGATAACACCTTTCATATCTTCCACCAGGCGTTTCGCCAATGCCAGGCCTATACCCGAACCCGAATATTTTGTACTGAAATACGGTACAAATATTTTTTCGCGAAGTTCAGGCGGAATACCGGAACCATTATCCTTCACTTCAATCAGTACGCGGTCAAGCTTCTGACTCACATTGATCTGGATCTGCATATTGCGTTTATCAGGAATACTCTGAATGGCATTCAGCAGCAAATTATTCAGAATATTTACAATCATGGTTTGGTCTGCTAAGATGAATGTTGATGTAACAGGTACATTCGTTTGTATCTGTGTGTTCTCCTGCTGCTGATGCAGCGCAGCCAAGTCCTTAACCAGATTATTCACTTCCACTTTTTCAAGCGTAAGTTCCGGCAGCTTATAAAAAGAAGAAAATGAACTTGCTATTTCACTTAACGAATCAATCTGGGTTAAGATTGTTCTGAAAGATTGCTTTAGTTCCTCGTCCGAAGGTTTTGTTGTACTCGATTCAATCCTTTGTAATAAATACTGAAGTTTGAGCTTCATAGGTGTCAACGGATTTTTAATCTCATGAGCTACCTGCCTTGCCATTTCCCGCCAGGCACTCTCCTTCTCGGAATTTGCCAGAATCAGTTTACTGTCATCCAGTTTTACCAGCATAGAATTATATTCCTGCACCAGGCGACCTATCTCATCCGAAGACTCCCATAATATAGGCTCGTTATCATACAAGCCAGTTTTTTTAATGCCTTGTGTGATGAGCTTTAGCGGGAATGTCAGATAATACGCAACCACATAAGAAATCAATAATAAAATAATAAAGCCGATAGAAAATATATTCAGGATGGTTTTTAAATACGTTGAAATCTGCTTGCTGATATCTTCCTTTGATTCAAAGAATGGCAGATGTACGATACCTGCGATCCCACCGGTACCCGGCACACGGATCAGTCTGTAAATAGAACGGTAAGACAAATCGCCCACCTGCTGATTGGTAATGGTGTACTGATTACGACTTTCCAGTAAAGATGCGATTGCCGTCGGATCAATGTAATTCGATAAAATTCCTTTCCTGTAAACCTCCGGCTGATTGGTAGAAATCAAAACACCTTTCGTCGAATATACATTTATATCAAGCTGCTCAACCCGTGTCAGATCAGATTCCAGCAAAAGCTCTGTAGCAGATGACTTGCTGATCCGATCCTGGAAAATTGTTCGTGAAGATATAATAGCAGCCAGCTTATCCGAGTCGTTAATGAAACGATTCACCAGCGATTGTTCGTAGTTCTTATTTACAAAGCCTAGTGTTATAATACTAACCAGCAATAAAGGAATAAAGAATGCCAGGTTCAAATAGATCTGTACCTTGGCAGCATAACTGACCTGCCGTTTCTGAGCACGGATCCGGTAAACATGCAGCAATACAATAATCAGAATACCCGCAATGTGAAATAGAAAATAAATGGATGCATTGGAGATCAAAATATCCATGATGCTGTAAGGCTTACTCACCACAATCCAGGCGCCGTCTTTACCTTTTACCAATACATGGAAGTATCCTTCATACCTGCATTCATAAATATTTTTCTGCTGCTTTGCTTTTATGAAATTAATGAAGCGCTGATCGTAATTAAAGTATCCGTAATTCGTTTCCAGCTTGGATTTATTAAAAATACAATAATCGTAATCTTTGTTGTTATCCTGTACCTGCTTCTGATCCAGCACCAGTTCCGGAAATACACTATTTTTGTTATACTTCCCTGACTCAAGCTCAACAATAATATAAGCAATGATGCTGTTGTTGGATTTAATTTTATTGACCGAAATATATCTCCGTGTATTAGAGATCTGATCGTTATAACTATACAAATCAAGCTTATTTAAATAAGTCGATTTAATTAAAACCGTGTTGTAATAATCATTATAGGTAACCTGTCCCGACTGCATATTAAAAGGCTCGCCGGTAGCATCAAATAATTCCAGGCGGATCGCATAATCGTTAAAATAATTCGATAGGTATTTCTTTTGTATTTTCTCTTTCACAATTCCCAGATCAGAAAAAGGTGAAAGAATTTTTTCACGGATAAATACATCCTCCTGAATATTAACAGAAGCTTCCTGCAAAAGAAATTCGGTTATTTCATCCCTATCATACAACAAGCGTTCTCCATATTTGGTCATTTGCTGAGTTACCTTATTCCTACCGTTGAAGTAAATGGCACTACCAATAATTAAGGATGAAATCAGGGAAAATAAAAAAATGTAAATGAAAGACTGATATTTCATTTTACCCAATACTGATGGATACCCCTGTAGCAAGCTTAAAATAGAAAAACAAAATAGAATACTGGAAACAAAAATTAATTCTATTTCTATTGCACTGCTTATAAGAATACATGCCCCATATATAATCAACAACTGCACAGGCTTACCTGCCTGGTAGCGCTGGTGCAGTCTCCAGACCAGGTGCAACGTAAGGTGAATCAGATAAAAGAAAATAAAGGAAATAGAAACGATAGAGAATATCAATAAAAAACGAATGATGGATAAATCAAGATCCTCAATCAGGTTCAATGAAATCGTAGAGTTAATTACAATACTTTTCAGCATTAAATAATATACCACGATCAATATCCAGGAAAGAACAATACTGAATGAGATCTTAATAAATACATTACGTTTATTATTGTTCAGATAAATAAACCGGTATACAGATTTATGCTGAATCATGGAAATCAATTCAAATAAAAAATAGATCGCGCAAAAGATATTCAGCACCAGATCAAAGATCGATTCACTAAAAAAAGATGCAGCATAATATTCAGATGAAAATATTTCATGTGAAGAGAAATACTCGGGTAGATTCAATATTAAAAGCAGTACACGCAGTGATAAAAAAAAGACAATCCGCGCAATAATGGTTTTGGGAGAACTGTGTTTCGCATGATTGACTTCAATAATGAAATAACACCATACTAATATAACCAGCATAATATATGTGAATGTAGCCAGTGAGCCGTAGAGATAATCCTGGTCGCTCAACTCACATTCATAACTGCATAAATATTTTCCATTAATCGTAATCGCTTCGCCGCTGGCTTTACTGGCAACAAACAAACGAATAGGAATGTTATTGAAAAAAAAAGTATTGGTGTGACTATTGATGAAGGAGTTCTGTACAGGATATAACCGTTCCAGTTCAATGATTGATATGGCCTCAAATTTACGTTCTCCCACATCGAAGGTATCCTTATGAACAAGATATTTACCGGTACTATTACTTATATAGGCCCAGGCGTATGCACCCATTACTGAACTGTATGCGGGTACATTTTCAGACTCTGACCAGTAAACAAGATTGCTGTTTTCGTAAATGTAAAACGGATTGGAAGCTTTGAATTTATTCAGATCTGTAAAGGCTATACCATTCGATTGAATGGCGCGTACTAGTTCTTTATTTTGAACTTCAACATTTTCGATTGCACGATCAATTCTGTTTGATACTGTTGAATAATAAACAGATTGGTCTGCTTTGATGCAATAATCCCTGAAAACCAATAGCAGCGTTAAAACAGCTAGTAATGCAGCGATTACCCAGCGTAATAACTTGAGTAAGGATGAAAAATTTTTAAAGGGGGATGTCATATATCCTAAAAATACGGAAATATGCCGTGAATATATAGGTTTATTGAACCGTTATTCCCTTCTCTTTATTCTTTTGAGATGAACGGTACCACATATAGGCAATGCCTCCTATCAGTATGTATGGAAAAAGCATCAGATACAAGATCCCTGAATTGATTCCGGTATTTTTAGCAGTCTTATCAGCAGACTCCAACTGCGCCTTGCACATAGCACACTGTGCATCTGCATCTAGTCCGAAACCGATGAATAAAATAATAATCAGAAGAGGAAGTATAATGTAAGCCTTTTTCATAATTACTCAGATTTAAAACGTGTAATACGGACTAATCATTAAATATACCAAAACACCGGATACTGAAACGTATAACCAGATTGGATATGCCCATTTCACGATCTTTTTATGGCGTTCGAAATCACTGTTAAAAGCAAAGTGTAATGCTTTCAAAACAAAATACACCACAACCGCAGCAAGTACAATATGTGTGATCAGTAAGAAGTAATACACATAATTTAACGGAGAAGTTCCGCCATACGGTGTAGAATGATGGGTTAAATGATATAATATATAGGCTACCAGAAAGAACAGACCAAGTACCACACAGATGAGCATGCACGTACGGTGCAGCGTGATGTTGTTTCTTCTGATCGCTGCCAGTGCAATCACCAGAAAGAACGAGGTTAAACTATTGATCAATGCATTGATATGCGGTAATGTATTGGTCCACGTACCTAAATCCAGCTTCACACGAATACCCAACAATAACATAACCGCAACCGGAATACCGATGGCCAGGATATTGACTGTTTTATCATTTAAAACCTTTGCCAGTTTATTATCGTTTTGCATCACGTTCAATTTTTTGTAATACTTTTAACTCTGTAATTAAGCGGTCTACGTCTTTTTCGTCGTCACCATCGTAATATCCCCGGATCCAACCTTTTTTATCAACCAACACAACTTTATCACTGTGTAGAAAGTCTGTCAGATCTTCCTCATTCTGCTTCGCAGTTAAGAAAAACTCTCTTTGCCCCAATGTATAAATTGAATCTTTAGCTCCGGTTAAAAAGAACCATTTACCTGGAATGGCATTGTATTTCGTCGCATAATGTTGAAGTACTTCAGACGTGTCATGCTCCGGATCTACTGATAAAGAGATCAAGACAATGTCCTTGTCATTCTTGAAAGCTTCCTGCACGCGAATCAATTGTGTTGTCATATCCGGACAAACACTTCCGCAACGTGTAAAAATGAAATCGTATACTTTAAAGCTGGAATCGTACTTTGTGCTGTTAAATTCAGCACCTGTTTGATCAATAAGTTTATAAGCTGGAATAGTATGAGCATCTGTAATCACATAGCCGCGGTCTGTTTCTGTGGAGTCATAAGCAAAAAACACAGGTAACTTATGTCTGGAACTCGCAAAAATGGTAAAGAATAAAATTAAAAAGACCGGTGCAAGTAGCGCTAGGCACAAGTACACGGTCTTTTTAGTATTTTTCATAATGTATAGAATAAGCTACCACTAATTATTGGTAGCTTCAAATGATTGTTTATCCAAAGATGTATTCAATAGCAGCATGTACGTAATCTGCTTCAATCAACATGGCTAAGATTAACCACATAATAAACAAAACTGGCAATGCTATTGCCCAGATCAACAACTTAACTTCGTATTTTAAGTGCATGAATTCACCAACAATGTAGAATGTCTTAGCGAATGTCATCAAAACAAATATTGTTGTAAGGATAGCTCCTCTCGGAACTGTAAAAGCCAATACGAATTCAATGGCAGTTAAAACACCTAAGATAAGAGTAACTGTCAATAAGTGCTTTATTTTAGCAGGATCTCTAGGCTGAACTTCTGCTGAGTGACCTGAATGATGTGATGCGTGTCCCATTTAAATGAATATTTTAATTAAATAACAGAAATCAAACTAAGTAATAGAACGTGAATACGAATACCCATACAAGATCGACAAAGTGCCAGTAAAGACCTACTTTTTCAACCATTTCGTATGTTCCGATTCTTTCGTACGTTCCGTATGATACGTTATAAAATACAAGGATGTTGATGATTACACCTGATAATACGTGCGTTCCGTGGAAACCAGTGATGAAGAAGAATAAATCAGCAAATAATCTAGGACCGTATTCGTTCTCAATCAGGTTTGCACCGAATATATGACGAACTGTTCCATCCGGATCATTTACAATCAAACCTTCAGGAGACCCCTGGATGAAGATTGTCCATTCCCAAGCCTGGCAGGATAAGAATGCAATACCACCAAGGATTGTCCATAACATCCATTTCTGAACGTCTTTTTTATCGTTACGGTGACCTGCTTCAACAGCCAATACCATTGTTACAGAAGAAAGGATCAAAATAAACGTCATTAAACCCACAAATACCAGTGGAGCGTTAACATGGAAAAAAGGAATGTGTGTAAATACTTTTTCAGGAATCGGCCAGTAATGTACAGACGCTTTAAACGCATCTACAGCACCTGTATAGGCATCGTGAGAATAACGTGAAAAACCATACGTAATCAATAAACCAGAGAAAGTTAATGCATCTGATAATAAAAAGAACCACATCATTAGCTTACCATAACTAGCTTTCAATGGTTCTGCATCTCCTGCCCACAGGGCCTTGTTTTCTTTTTCGTCGATAACTGCCGTTGCCATAAATTATATTTAAATAATAAATTAGTCTTATTTCTAATTATTCACCAGTAAAAATACAAACAAATAAATCCAAAGCAAATCTAAAAAGTGCCAATAAGTTGTGCACATCTCAATTTGTAATAGATTTAAAGAACTCACCTTCCCACTAGCACTTGAGTATAAAACAATTAGGAGATAAATCAATCCGGTGATCAAATGAAAGCCATGTAAACCGGATAAAATATATACAAAAGATCCTGCCGGATTTGAGTATTGACCGCCTAAATAGACGTTTTCATCCACTAATTGCCCCCATCCTTTTACCTGCATGTATAAAAATACAATGCCCAAAACAATGGTCGCAATCAAAGCCGTATTAATACGTGAAGTGTTGTTGTTCTTAGCAGCCCAATAAGCTACCTGTACGGTTACGCTGCTTAATAAAATAACAGCAGTACTCATCGTAAACATAGGTGGTAAATCAAACTTCAGCCAATCACCATCTGTGCTGCGCACCAGATAAGCACTGGTAAATGCTGCAAATAACATAATGATCGTTACGATAAACAACCACAGCAAAAACTTCTTCGGGTGTACCGTGAATGTTTGCTCATGTGCATCATTTAATTGAATTTTTTCTTCCATGACAGTTATATGATTTATTAGAATTTATCTAAAACAAATGCGATCTGAACAACCGGTAAATACAGGAATGAACCAAACATCAGCATCAAAGCAGACTTTATAGTACATTCCTTCCACAAATAAACCGTTTGTAAAAAGAACAATGTACCACAGGCCAATGCTATATAGGCAGACGTAATGCCTGACATGTCAAACATATACGGTAAGAAACCTAAAGGCAATAAACACAATGTATACATCATGATGATCGTAGCAGTACGTTTGTTTCTGCCTTCTTGCGTAGGCAACATTTTTATACCGGCTTTTTTATATTCATCATCCAACACCCATGCAATCGCCCAGAAATGCGGGAACTGCCAAAAGAATTGAATAGCAAATAAAACACCAGGCTCCCAGCCATATTCCCCTGTAACAGCCAGCCAGCCAATCATTGGTGGAAAGGCCCCTGGAAAGGCACCAATAAATACAGATATCGGTGAAATCTTTTTTAAAGGAGTATAAACAAATGAATAAAGAAATAAAGAAATCAGTGACAAGATCAGCGCATTCAATGTACTGAAATAGCCAAGAATAAATATACCTAAAGCAAGGAAAATTACAGACGCTAGAATTGCCTGATTCAGGCTGATAGTACCCACCGGCAGCGGTCTGGAAGAAGTTCTGTTCATTAATTTATCTGAATCCCGCTCAATGATCTGATTGATAATATTGGCAGATACAGTAATACAAAAGCCTCCGGCTAAAAACAATACCAGGTTCAGCCAGTCTACCTGCCCACGTTCAGCTAATATATAGCCCATCCCCGAAGAGAATGCCACGGTAGATGTTAACCTGAATTTGGTTAATTTAAAATATGCCTGAATGAGAGAAGTCAAGGACTGTTCGATATGTATATTTTGGGTACGCAAGTTACACACTCCTTCTGTTTTGTCCTACCATAAACCTAAAAACAAATGCTATTTGTGCACCTAATAAAATCGTCGCCAGCAATAAATGTACAGGCTGCGCCCAGGCAGGCAATGCAAAATAAGCGAGGATAATTCCGGCCAGGATTTCAACTCCTATGATGTAGGTAATGGCAAGCGCATGCTTATAAGCTTTCGCATAAGTATCCCTGTTTTGATATAAAACATAGGTAAAATAAAGGGTGGCCAGCGTCAGTAAAATTGAATAACTTCTATGTATGATGAAAATACTTCCAATGCCATCGATCCAGGATTCCCTGTGTTCATAGGATAATGTAAATGAGATAATATCGATCTCCTCACGTACTTCTGTACCAAGAAAAATCTGTAACGCAGTCATCAAAATAAACACCCAAATAACCCAGGCATACTTTTTAGATACAGCATCCTGCTCAAACCCTTCCTGAATGCCTTCCAGAGCAAGCTTAGCTTTATGAACTTCAATGAATAGATAAATCAATACGCCTAAGATTAGCAATGCTACAGCCATATGTAGCGTAATCATGATTGGCTTTAAAAACGAAAATACCAATTTAGCTCCTAAGACTCCCTGGAAGCCCATCAGAAAAACCAACAGCAAAGACAGCCAGAAGAATTTTGGATTTGTTTTAATGAATCGGATAGCATACAAACACTGTAAGAAAACAATTATTCCACCAACAGCCCCGATCAATCTGTTCCCATATTCAGTCCAGGTTTTGTAAACATTAAACTCCGCAGGATGGCCCTGCACTGCATACTTTTCTTTATAGTCTGCCGGCAACTGAGACTCTTCCGTTGGAGGCATGTAGCTTCCAAAACATTTTGGCCAATCCGGGCACCCCATCCCCGATCCTGTACTACGCACAATACCACCTGCAAGAATAACCAGGTAAATGGTAATTAATGTAATAAGTACAATGATGTAAAATCGGTTAATACGGTTCATAATAAAATGCTTAATTCTATGTATTAAATAAAAAATCCAAAAGGGTTAGTAGACTAAAAAATCTGAACTAATACTTTTGGATTTAAATAATGTATTAAGAAAAAGACTGACCCTGAGGGTCAGTCTTTTTTATATTAATTTTCGTCTGTTTCTCCAGGAAGATTAGATTCCGGAGTTTGAGAGAACGGTATTGTTTGAGGAATGAAATCTTCAGCTGCACCTGGTTTGCTGTAATCATATGGCCAACGATAAACAGTCGGTATAGCACCAGGCCAGTTACCATGTCCAGGGTTGATAGGTGTAGTCCACTCTAATGTATTTGAGTTCCATGGGTTCATTGTAGATACTCTACCTTTAAACATGCTGTAGAAGAAGTTAAAGATGAAGATGAACTGCGCTACGAACGTTACAATTGCTGCAATACTGATCAATTCATTTAAGTCAGTGAATGTGCTGAATGCATCAAAACCTGTCCATGAATAATAACGTCTTGGGAAACCTGCAATACCGATGTAGTGCATTGGGAAGAAGATCAAGTAAACACCGATGAAAGTCAACCAGAAGTGGATATAACCTAAACGATCATCCATCATACGGCCAAACATTTTAGGGAACCAGTGATAAACACCCGCTAACATACCAAAGAATGATGCAGACCCCATTACAATGTGGAAGTGAGCAACAACGAAGTATGTATCGTGTAATTGAATATCAGCAGCAGAATTACCTAATACGATACCAGTTAAACCACCGGAGATGAAGAAAGATACAAGACCGATAGAGAACAACATCGCTGGAGTAAAGATGATATTACCTCTCCATAATGTCGCAATGTAGTTGAAGGCTTTCACCGCAGATGGTACCGCAATGATCAATGTAAGGAACATGAATATCGATCCAAGGAATGGATTCATACCCGTCACAAACATATGGTGAGCCCATACAATGAAAGATAAGAACGCAATAGCCACAATAGAGAAGATCATCGCTTTGTAACCAAAGATTGGCTTACGAGAGTTTGTAGCAACGATTTCAGAAGTAATACCTAATGCAGGTAACAATACGATGTAAACTTCAGGGTGACCTAAGAACCAGAATAAGTGCTGGAATAAGATCGGGCTACCACCTTCATGGTGTAAAGCTTCACCGCCAATATAAATCTCAGATAAGAAGAAACTTGTTCCGAAACTTCTATCGAATATCAAAAGAAGCGCTGCAGAGAATAAAACCGGGAATGATAATAAACCGATGATTGCAGTAATGAAGAACGCCCAGATCGTTAGTGGAAGACGAGAGAACGTCATACCTTTCGTTCTTAAATTGATAATGGTTGTTACATAGTTCAAACCACCAAGTAATGTAGAAGCGATGAAGAATGCCATTGCAACTAACCATAATGTCATACCAAGACCAGAACCATTTACTGCTTGTGGCAATGCGCTCAATGGCGGATAAATTACCCAACCACCAGATGCTGGACCTGTTTTAATAAACAGAGAAGCCATCATGATCGCACTTGACAAGAAGAAGAACCAGTATGAAAGCATGTTCAGGAAGCCCGATGCCATATCACGAGCACCGATCTGAAGCGGAATCAGGAAGTTACTGAATGTACCACTCAAACCTGCAGTCAATACAAAGAATACCATGATTGTACCGTGCATGGTAACCAGTGCAAGATAAAATTCAGGATCTAATTTACCATCTGCCTGAATCCAATCACCTAACAATGGTTTTAACCATGTTAAATCAGCATCAGGAAAACCTAATTGAAGACGGAATAAAACGGATAATAAACCTCCGATTACAGCCCAAACAATACCTGAAATTAAATACTGTTTAGCAATGTACTTATGGTCTTCACTGAATACATACTTACGAATCCAAGGCAAATCATGGTGATCGTGTTCGTCGTGTGCATGAGCATCAGATAAAGAACCAGAGTGTGTAGCCGACATATTATTTATGATAAATAGTTATTAATTCAAATTAATTATTTGTGCTTCTTAGGTGTAACAGCAGCTGCAACAACAACTGTGCTATCAACAGAAACAACAGTAGAATCCGAAGGTACAGCAGGCTGGACAACTTCAGGCTTAGTCAAGAATTCCTTTAAATATTTTTCAGTCAATGCTTTTGGAGCTTTCGTAGAAACATATTCAGCATTCAATGAAGCCCATGTCTTTTGAGAAGCTTTCCATTTTTCGTATTCAGCAGGCTCATCAACAACAACAATGAAACGCATTGCATAGTGACCACGACCACAAACTTCCGTACAAGCTAATTCGTAGTTAAAGTTTGGATTACCTGTTTTTTCACGCATTTCTGCAGTTGAAATCGTTGGTTTAAACCAGAATTTTGTTGGCATACCCGGAACCGCATCCATTTTAACACGGAAATGAGGAAGGAATACAGAGTGGATTACATCACGGGAACGGATGTGTAATGAAACGTTTTTGCCTTTTGGAAAATGTAGTTCCATTGGGATAAAATCATCGAAACTAGCTGTATCATTGAAATCAATACCAAATTCGTTTGTAGCATCAATTTTTCTGTAGTGGTATTTACCCAATTCGCCATCAGCACCAGGGTATCTCACCTGCCATGCAAACTGCTTACCCATAATTTCAATTACTTCTGAATTTTCAGGTGCAGGAGATGTAATTGCATGCCATTCTTTATAACCATATACAACGAAACCAGCCATGATCACTGCAGGAATGATTGTCCAGATACGCTCTACAGTGTGATTATCTGGATAGAAATAAGCTTGTTTTCCTTCTTTGAAACGGTACATGTATGGGAAGAAATACAGCAATGAGTTCGTTACCAAAAACGCTACTGTTAATACGGCCATGATTACCCAGAACAATAAGTCCGTTCTTACACCATGCTCAGAAGCTGCGTCAGGTAAGAATTTATCACGGGCAGACATGAATGATAAATAGAATGCCAGAACACCCAGTACAAATATTACGACGAATAAAAATGAATTTACTGTGTTACCAACGCCTACACGCTTTTGGTAACGACCATTCATCACGTTCGTTAATACACCAATTCTAAATATCAAATAAAGTATTGATAGAATTAATGCAAGTGCTACAATTATAATTACAGAAGTCATTTTATATATAGAGTTTTGTAATGGCTTTAATTAAAATACATCATGATGAATACTTTCTTCGATCATTGGGTGATGTTTTGCAATCAGGTTTAACTTAGATAAAGCTGTCAATACCATGAACAAGAACACACCAACGAAGATCATACCTAAACCTAATTCCATAAATAAGAATATTCCGTCTAAGCCACCTTCCTGTTTCAATACCGGAGGTGTTGTGATCATATAGAAGTCAAACCAGTGACCTAAAATTACAACCACACAAACAATTTTTAACATAATACCAAGTCTCTTTGAACCTCTTGTCATCAATACAAGGAACGGGAAGAAGAAATTTAAGAATAATGTTAAGAAAAATATCGGAGTGTACGCATCTGTTTTCAAACGCTGTACAAAGTACCCTACTTCTTCAGGAATGTTCGCATAGTAGATCAATAAGAATTGCTCAAACCAAACATATGTCCAGAATATAGAGAATGCGAAGATGAATTTACCTAAATCATGTAAGTGGTTTTCATTTACGATTGACAGGTAACCATTTTCTTTCAATACAACAATGATCAAAGTAACGAATGCTAATGCAGTTACAAACCAGCTAGCAAATACATACCACCCGAACATTGTACTGAAGAAGTGCGGATCCATAGACATCGCCCAATCCCAAGCACACATAGAAGATGTAACACCAAAGAAAATCAAGAAAAATGCTGAAGTAACAGTACTTTTATGCCACCATTTTACATCTGCAGCAACATCTTCATTTTTCTGATATTTACGAAGTGTAGTCCAGCTGAATAACCATAAAGCGAAGTAAACAATTGTACGACCAATAAAGAATGGTGTATTCAGGAATGCTTTTTTACCATCTAGTAATTCATCGTAATCAGCACTTTTCGGATCATATAAGCTTTCATGTGTCCAGTGGAACAGGTCATGTCCAAATGCTACAAATAAAACAATTGTCAAAGGAGCCGCAACCCAAAGGTAGTTACCAAATGCTGAAGGAATACGCTGAACAGCTGCAGACCAGCCAGCCCAGGCAACATAATTAAATGCTACAAAGAAAATCCCCATAGCAGCTATACCTGCGAAGAAGATATTGTTTTGCCATAAATCCTTGATTAAACGTAATGCCCATGTAGGTTTTTCACCATGACCACCGTGCCCTTCGGCATGTGCATCACCATGACCTGCATGTGCTGCTTCCGCAGCATGAGCTGCTCCGTGTGCATCTGAAGCATGTGCATCAGCAGTTAATGTTGCAGTTGCTGCATCAGCATGCTCCGCACCATGGTGTCCTGAATTCATTGCTAAGAATATACCTATAATTACAAGTATTACCCCCGCACCTATTAACATGAATAGTTTTTTCTTTATCTCCGAAGAGAATACAAACTTTTCGTCTAGATTAACTGAAGTATTGTGATGATGTGCCATAAATCTACCTACGTTCTAATAATTATTGTTTTTGTAGAACATTTTTCACGTAAAGTGAAATTTTCCATCTCTCTAAAGGTTCCAATTGAGAAGCATGCTGAAGCATACGTCCTTTTCCATAAGTAATAACATGGAAAATATGGCCAGGATTAACTCCCTGAAGTGCTGTTGACTTTAAGTTCGCAACACCTTGTAATTTTTCGTTTACAGGACCATCTCCTTCTCCACCCTCACCATGACAGTGAGAACAGAATCTGTTAAACAATACCTGTCCTTCTGCTAATACTGCTTCAGTTGGTTCAAGCGGACAAACAAGAGTTGCGTTAGCATATGCCAAAGAATCTTTAGGAATATGGTATGGAATTGCGCCGCGTTTAATTGTACCGGCAACAGGCAATCTTAAGTTTGAATTATTGTTGTATGGCATAACGTTGTATGCCTCTTTATTTGTTGAATCATCAACCATTGTAACTGGCTCATAAGCCTCAGATACATACATGTTCGGAGCATATTCCACACGAGGAGTTTCGTGCACAGGTATGCGATCGAAGTTGTGATTACAAGATGTAACAGTTGCTGCAAAAACAATTGCTGCTGTTATATTGAAGGTTTTCATTCTCATAGTATATGAAGCCTTTCTTAGTTTGCCAATGATTTTGTGGTAACTTCAGAAGCGCCTGATTCTGAAAGTAATGATTTCAGCTGTGCTGAATCTTGTTTGTTTGATGCAAGATCAAATGTAATTACGAATTTATCGTCAACACTTCTTGGATCAAACATATCCGGTTGAGACCATGGTTTCAGGTTGCTGGCAACAAAGAATGTACCTGTCATACCTAATGCACAGAATAATACCGTCAATTCGAATGTAATCGGAATAAATGCCGGAAGTGGAATGTGTGGTTTACCACCAATATCCATAGGCCAGTCAAAGCCTAACATCCAGATCATCATTGTTAATGCAGTAATTGTTCCGCAAATACCAAACAGGAAACCTGCAATTGGTAAATTAGAATAATTGTATCCTAAAGCATTATCTAGTCCGTGTACAGGATAAGGAGTATACACTTCATGTATCTTTACTCCTTTTGAACGTATGTTTTCAACAGCACTCATCATTACTGTTTCTTCGTCGAATACGCCAACTACAAAATTCTTTCCTTTTTCCATATTATTTTAAAGTATCCTGGACTCAGGTTATTTCTTTTCAGAAGATGAATCAATAATTGTTTTAACTTCAGCCATGTTAATTACCGGGAAGTACTTCGCGAACAATAAGAAACATGTGAAGAATAAACCAAACGTGAACAAGTAATCTCCTACATCATACAATGTTGGTGAGAAATAAGACCAAGATGAAGGTAAGAAATCTCTATGTAATGATGTACAAATAATTACGAAACGCTCAAACCACATACCGATGTTTACAACGATAGATAAGATGAATGTCCAAAGAATGCTTGTACGAACTTTTCTGAACCAGAATAACTGCGGAGAGATTACGTTACAAGTCATCATAGATGCATATGCCCACCAGTAAGGACCAAATGCTCTGTTGATGAATGCATATTTCTCATATGGTACACCAGAGTACCAAGCGATGAAAAATTCAGTGATATAAGCGATACCTACAATTGAACCTGTCAATACAATGATTTTATTCATTGATTCAATGTGATTGATTGTAATGTAGTCTTCTAATTTAAATACTACACGTGTAACCAACATCAAGGTTAATACCATCGCGAAACCTGAGAAGATCGCCCCCGCAACGAAGTACGGAGGGAAGATTGTTGTATGCCATCCCGGAATAAGAGAGGTAGCAAAGTCCATAGATACGATAGTGTGCACCGAAAGTACCAGTGGTGTTGAAACACCTGCTAATACTAATGAAACAGCTTCGTAACGAGACCAAGTTTTTGCGGAACCATCCCAGTTCATACTTAATGCACCGTAAATAACACGGCGGATACCTGTTGCTCTTTCACGAATCGTTGCGAAATCCGGGATCAAACCTACATACCAGAATACTAATGAAACGGTAAAGTATGTTGAGATCGCAAACACGTCCCACATTAGGGCTGAGTTAAAGTTCTGCCATAGAGAACCGTTGTTGTTTGGCAAAGGTAAAACCCAGTGACCAACCCACGGACGGCCCATGTGCGCAATAATGAATGTTGCTGCACAAATAACGGCGAAAATTGTCATCGCTTCCGCTGCACGGTTAATGGATGTCCTCCATTTCTGGCGGAACAATAACAATACGGCAGAAATCAATGTTCCCGCGTGACCGATACCTACCCACCATACAAAGTTGGTGATATCCCATGACCATCCGATTGTTTTATTCAGACCCCACATACCAATACCCATGTACCATGTAGTCCATAAGCAATAACCACCATAAAACAAGGTAATCAATGCCATAGCAAATGATATTTTCCAGGCAGTTGAAGGAGCACCTTCTACTTGTTTACAAATGTCGTTGGTAACGTCTTTTTTGGTTTTTCCGTTTGTAACCAACGGTGGCCTTACCGAAGAAGTAACTTGCATATCCTTAAATCTCGATTAAATTAGGCGTTAGAAATATTTCTAATTTTTGTCAAATACGTAACATTTGGCTGTACATTCAATTCTTCAAGAACTGTGTATGTACGTTCTTCGTTGTTTACGTGACGTTCCTGGTAAACTTTACCTTCAACATCTCTTAAATCACCGAATAAAATTGCACCAGTAGCACAAGCAGCAGCACAGGCAGTAGTAACTTCTCCGTCAACAATGTGACGTTTCTCTTTCTTAGCCTTAAGTTTTCCTTCTTGTATTTTCTGAACGCAGAAAGAGCATTTTTCCATTACACCACGAGAACGTACTGTAACATCCGGGTTCAACACCATACGTCCCAATGAAGTATTCATTGCTACGTTTTTATCAAATGCTTCTTCGTTGTCAAAATATTTAAACCAGTTGAAACGGCGTACTTTATACGGGCAGTTGTTTGCACAGTAACGAGTACCGATACAACGGTTATAAGTCATTTGGTTCAAGCCTTCAGAACTGTGTGTAGTAGCAGCAACCGGACATACTGTTTCACATGGCGCGTGGTTACAGTGCTGGCACATCATTGGCTGGAATGTAACCTGAGGATTTTCAGAAGGAATTTCTAATGTTCCATAACCGATACCCTCTTTGTCATTCGTAAAGTATTTGCCAGTTTCTTTAGGTTCAGCGTCTGAGCTGTAATATCTATCGATACGAATCCAGTGCATTTCACGAGCGTTTAGAACTTCTCGCTTACCTACAACCGGAACGTTATTTTCTGCCTGACAAGCAATCACACAAGCACCGCAACCTAAACATGTGTTCAAGTCAATAGACATGCTCCACAAGTGGTTTGGCTGGTGATGCTGATCTTTCCAGATATCAACTAAAGCCGGTGCTTTTTTACCATCCGGAGTAGAGATTTTTGGAATGAATCTACCTGCAGCAGGATTATTAATATATTCTTCTAATGTAGCGTCCTGAATAATCGGACGAGCCATTAATGTTTGATGCGTTTGAGTCTGAGCAATCTGATACTTATCGCCTCCTTTCGGAGTGATTGAAACAATCGCAGTGTTTGATACAAAACCATCTACGAAACGCGCGAATGGATATGCATTTTGTCCTACATTGTCGCCACACTTACCAGCATTTGTTCTTCCGTAACCAATTGCAATGGATACTGTACCCGGAGCCTGACCTGGTTGAACCAATACAGGAAGATCTATTGAATAACCACCTTTATCAGCCTTAACAGTAACTATATCGCCCTGAGCCAAAGATAACTTTTCAGCATATGCTGCAGATATTGCAACATAATTGTCCCAAGTTGCTTTTGAAATCGGATCTGGTAATTCCTGTAACCAAGGGTTGTTTGCTTGAGAACCAGTACCAACACCTATTTTTTCATATAATTTCAATTCAATACCAGATGCATTCGCATTGTAAGCTTTAGAAATACCAGCCTCAACAGAGGAACGATCGAAATTGCTTATTGAAGTATCAATACCTGAAACAGTAGCTACTTCAAAAACACCGTCTTGTAAAGCTCTGTCCCATGAAGCACCTGCTAAAATAGATGACTCCCAGTTTGATTTTAAATATGCATAATAAGAAGTAGTATCTCCTGACCAGGAAAGTAAAGACTCCTGAGCTGCTCTTGTTTTAAAGATCGGAGAAATTGCCGGCTGGCCTAATGAGTAGGAACCTGCTTTTGGTTCTGCATCACCCCAAGCCTCTAAGTAGTGATGATCTGGAGCTACAAATTTAGCCAGAGAAGCAGTTTCATCAGCTCTGTCAGCAAATGAAATTGATAAGCCTACACTTGGCAATGCCTTTGCTAATTCAGCACCTCTTGCATGGTCGAATACTGGATTCGCACCATAGAAAATAATCGCTTTAACTTTTCCTGCAACAACATCATTAATCAATGTATTCATTGCTTCATCATTACCTTGTTTTTGGTAAGAAGGAGTTGCAAGAGAAATTGTTGAGCCGTAGTTGCCTAATTCTTTATTGATTTCGTTCACCAAAAGCTGAACGTTTACATCATTTGATCCGGAAACAACAAGAGATTTTCCTCTGTTTGATGCCTTCAATAAAGCTTTAGCAGCTTTATCTAGAGTATCATTCTTAATAGAAGTTGTTCCTAATTTTGCAGCAGCAATTCTGTTGTATAATTCAGCTACAAATAATCCTTCTTGAGAAGGCTTAATTGGCTGTCTGTAATCAGCATTACTACCAGTTAAAGATAAAGCTGTTTCAAACTGAAAATGCTGGCTCATTGTTTTCTTAGTCTTGCTAAGTCTACGAGTTTCTGCATATTGGGAAACGTACTCAATCGGTGAAATCCATGTACCTAGGAAATCTGCACCGAAACCTACGATTACAGACGCTTTGCTGAAATCATAAGAAGGAATTACAGCCTTACCGAAAGAAATCTCATTCGCTTTTAAAATACCGTATGAAGAATTTGAATCGTATTGTATGTGCTGTGTAGATGGATATTTTGCTTTGAACTGTTCGATTGCCTTTTTAGTAGTCGGGCTAAGAATTGTTTGGGAAACGATTCTTATTTCACCAGCAGTACCACCAACGATTGACAATTGATCAGCAACTTGTTTGTCTAATTGTTCCCACGTAGCAGGCTTACCTTTAATAAGTGGCCCCTGGATACGTGCTGTATCATATAAACTCAATACTGAAGCCTGAACACGAGCATTGGTACCGCCTTTCGTAACATTTGAAAGTTTGTTACCTTCAATTTTAATCGGACGGCCTTCACGTGTTTTTACCAATACACTGCAGTACTCACCACCATCTACATAAGTAGATGCATAGTAGTTTGCAATACCTGGTTCAATTTCTTCAGGTTTATTTAAGTATGGAATCGCTTTTTTCACCGGAGCTTCACAAGCAGCTAATGAAACAGCTGCAACGCTAAACCCTAATAGCTTTAAGAAATCTCTTCTATCCGTTCCTTCTGCAGAAGAACTCTTTACGGGAAGGAATTCTGGAAATTCATTTTGAGCATTCTTTACGAATTCAGGGCTATTACCCAACTCTTCAACACCCTTCCAAAATACTTTGTTATTATCTTTCATATCTATGAATAACTAGGCTTTCGAACTTTCTTAGATTAATAGTGACATTTTGAACAATCTAAACCGCCGATTTCTTCAGCAGTCATGTCGCCTTTTTTCTTAGACTCCTCATGTACTTTCAATAAACGATCGTAGTATGCATTGTCTTTGCTGTTAACAGCAGTTTCTCTGTGGCAATTGATACACCAGCCCATCGTAAGGTTAGAGTATTGTTTAACCACTTCCATTTCTTCAATCGGACCGTGACATTTCTGACACTCGATACCAGCTACCTGAGTATGCTGAGAGTGGTTAAAGTAAGCAAGATCAGGTAAGTTGTGCACACGTACCCAACGAACAGGCTTACCTGCTGCATAAGCATCCGTTAATTTCTTAATTTCGTTTTCACCGTATTTAGGACCAGACTTAACATATGTGTGGCAGTTCATACAGATATTCAAAGAAGGAATATTTGACTGCTTGCCTTTGTATGCACCTGTGTGGCAATAGTTACAGTTAATTTTATTATCACCTGCGTGTAATTTATGAGAGAATGCGATCGGTTGTACCGGAGCATAGTTTTGTTCAACAGCTACTTCCTGAGCGCTGATCCAGCAAGCTCTTACGCTGATGATCACAAATGCTGCAACAACAATTCCGATAAATGCTTTGCTTTGAACAAAAGCTTTGATATCAAATTTCTGATCTACCAGTTCTTTATCTTCTGCATCCAGTTTACCTTCTCTTTCTTTCAGGTAACGCTTGATCACTGTTAGGAAGATGATCATAGCAACTAATACCAGAATCAGAACAACAATGATCAATGAAAGAATCACTGTGTCGTATTCACCACCACCTTTTGGTGCAGTTGTTTCTTGACCTGGAACAGGCGGTACTACTTCAGTTGGTACAGGAACTGATTCGACGTATGCAAGGATTGCATCGATATCAGCGTTTGCTAATGTTGGGAAGCTGGTCATTTCAGCTTTATTGAACTTGTTGTAAAGTTCAACCGCTGTTTTATCACCGGCATCAATCATTTTTCTTGAATTGTGCACCCAACTGTAAATCCAGTCAGCTTTTCTGCGTTTTGTAACGCCTGATAAAGCCGGACCAACTGCATCCTTATGGATTTGGTGGCACGATTTACAATTAGCCTTGAATAGTTGCTCGCCCTGGCTTATCAAAGCAGGATTTGCCGTTGCCGAAGCAGCTGTCGCTGTTGTATCTGAAAAAGCTGAAAATGAGCTAGATAGAGCTACAATGGAGAATACTGCTAACGTAAGGAAGGATCTCGAAATTCTACTCATCAGAATAGGTAATCTGGACATGTTTAACACTGTTTTTTCCGAAATTTGGGCCATACTTTGCCTAAAAGACCTACAAATCTATCATGCCATTTCGATTATTCAAACATTTTTTCTTTGTCTATGCGCAATAAAGCAACATTTTGAGGTTCGGGATAATGCAAAAACTTGATTTACTTAATTTTATGATTTATTAAAATATATAAACATTGCAATTTAGAATAATTA
>JAGKWN010000186.1 GCA_021151805.1 Cytophagaceae bacterium
GTTTAAATACTTAAGTATTTATGTTTAACACTAAACAACTAAACGAAATGATTGGTACATGTAAGTTCTTGTCAACAGTAGGGATGTCGGCGCTACTCGCATCTGCATCCTTTGCAAACGGACCTCAGGTTTCAAATGAGGAAGATCCGATTAAGAAAAAGTCAACGACGCAGAACAAAAACGGTTCTGAAGTTTTTAAGACCATGCAAAAGACCCCGAAAAATAAATACATACTACGTGAAGTTCCGGGTTACTTTTTTGAAACGGGAACAGAAACAACAGCAAAAGCTGTGGCAGATACCACGCCGTTTAAACCAAGCATTTCTGCAGGTGCTATTGTGCACATGTTTGGTTCTTATTCTCAGGCTGGATTCGGGCCGGGCGGCAATGCAAGTGAAGACTGGAACAAAGGTTTCTCTTTGTACAGAGCCAGGATCTTATTAGGCGGACAGCTTTCTAAAAAAGGCAGCTTTTTTATGGAAACAGAAATTCCTACAATCATTGGCACACGTATAGACTCAACAACAAAAAATGTTAAAGTGTCTCCGATTATTTTAGATTGCCAATATGAACATAAGTTCAGCACGGCATTAACACTTATCGGTGGTATGCAGCTGGTATCCCATAACCGTAACGGTTTACAGGGAGCTGCTTCTTTACTTGCAAACGACTTTACTTTTTTTCAATATCCATATAACCTGTTTGCGAACCAACCTTTACAAGGAAACTTTGGTCGTGATCTTGGTGTGAATGCAAGAGGATATTTTTTAAATGAAAAGCTGGAATACCGGATTGGTGTTTTCACAGGCCGCCGCGCTACAGACAACTCTCCGCTTAGAACAGTTGGCCGTTTGGTATACAACTTTTTAGATGCAGATAAAAACTATTACTATTCAGGAACAAACCTTGGAAACGGGAAAACAATTTCATTAGGTGCCGGTTTTGACGCACAGGGTTCATATTCAAATGTAGGTGCGGATCTATTCATCGATATGCCTGTTGGAAGCCCGGGTTCAGTTACATTAAGTACAGCATTCAGTTATATGACAGGCGGTACAAGTTTAACAGCAACAAATTCCTTTGCGCAACTGATTCCGAAACAGACAACGCAGTTGCTTGAGCTGGGCTACTATTTCAAAGATGTTAAACTTCAACCATACATCCGTTACGAAAATCAAAGCATCAATGCTGAAGACAACCAGGTAACAGCAGGTATGGATAAAAGCACATTCAATAAATTAAATTCCGGATCAGTATTCGGCGGTGGTTTAAACTATTTCTTCAATGGTTATGGTACAAACTTGCGTCTGTCTTATACATCATTTACAAAAGGTGTAATGAATACCTCCGGAGAAGTTGATAAAAAATCATTCGGACAAATCTGGCTGCAATTACAATTCTTCATTTTCTAATAAAATCAATAACAGTAAATAAATTTATATGCTTACACCCATACTCATAGGCTTAAGCCACTCGATTGAATCCGATCACGTAATTGCAGTGAGTAATCTGATTGATGTACGCAACAGCTCTTTTAAAGAAGCTTTGCGCGGCGCGTCCTGGGGGCTTGGTCATACAGTATCTGTAATGTGTACGGCATTCATGCTTTTATTTATAAGACATTCGGTTGAATTTTCTACTTCTTTTTCACTCGAATTACTGGTGGGTATTATGATGGTTGTTATTGGTGTAATACGATTTATGTCTATTGCTACAAAGAATCATGTGCATCCGCACCGGGAAAATAAATATGTGTTCTTTAATGTAGGTATTATTCACGGACTTGCCGGAAGCGGTACGATTGCAGTGCTCCTGACAAGCCAGTTTAGTACTTTATATGATCAGACACAGTTTCTTGTTTTATTCGGTATCGGCACAATTATCGGGATGGGAATTATCGCGGCTTTTTTTACACGGCTTAAATTTTTAAAGCCGAAGTATTTAACAGCATTTTCCTGTATCATCGCTTTGGTATCTGTGCTTTATGGAATAAAAATTATATATGAACAATTCTATACCTATATCAACTAAACGAAACAACTATGAAAACATCACGATTAAACTTCATACAGCTGCTTAAGTATGTATGTATTTTATTGGCTGCGGGGCTTTTCTTCGTAAGCTGCTCTGGCGGTGAGACAAAAACAGAGGGTGAAAAAACAGACTCAACAAAATCAGAAGAAACAATCAAAGTAGGAATTCTGCATTCACTAAGCGGAACAATGGCAATCTCTGAGGTTTCTCTAAAGGATGTTATTGAGATGGCTATTGATGAAATCAATGCTTCCGGTGGATTGTTGGGTAAAAAAGTAGAAGCGGTGATTGTAGATCCGGCATCCGATTGGGATTTATTTGCAGAGAAATCCAAAGAGTTGATTCTGGATAAAAAAGTTACAGCGGTATTTGGCTGCTGGACTTCTGTATCCAGAAAGTCTGTGCTTCCGGTATTTGAGGAACATAATAATTTATTGTTCTACCCGGTACAGTATGAAGGTGAAGAATGTTCTGCAAACGTAATCTATTCCGGTGCTACTCCTAATCAGCAGCTGATACCTGCTGCCGAATATCTGATGAGTGAAAAAGGTGGCGGTTACAAAAAATTCTATCTCTTAGGAACGGATTATGTATTTCCGAGAACAGCAAACAAAATTCTGAAAGCGTTTTTATTGTCTAAAGGTGTTCCTAAAGAAAACATCATTGAAGAATATACTCCTTTCCACCATCAGGATTACCAAACAATTGTATCTAAAATTAAAAAGTTTGCTGCCGGCGGTAAAGCTTGTGTATTGAGTACAGTGAATGGCGATTCAAACGTACCTTTCTACAAAGAATTTTCAAATCAGGGATTAACAGCAGGCATTTGTCCGATTATGGCATTCTCTGTAGCAGAAGATGAGTTGCGTTCAATGGATACAGAATTTTTAGTCGGTCACCTTGCTGCCTGGAACTACTACCAATCTCTTGACACGCCTGAGAACAAGAAATTTGTATCTGCTTTCAAAGCATATTGTGCTAAAAAAGGCTTGCCGGGCGGAGATAAGCGTGTTACAGATGATCCGATCTGTTGGGCATACACAGATGTTTATCTATGGAAAAAAGCTGTAGAAAAGGCTGGTACAACAGATATTGCGAAGATGCGTCCGGAATTATATGGCCTTGAATTTTTATCTCCTGGTGGCTTGGTTAAAATGAGTCCGATCAACCATCACCTGGAGAAGCCTGTACTGATCGGTGAAATCAGAAGTGACGGACAATTCGATATAATCTGGAAAAGTAATGGACTTGTATCTCCTGAACCTTGGTCTAAATTAACATCACCGAATAAGAGTTGCGATCATGTAAACCATGGTGGTACCTATAACATTAAGTAATTCCTGCAGGAATCGAATAGCTTCCCTGCTGCTTAGTATGTCTTCATGATTAATAGTTTATAATAATGTTAAAAGGGTGATTAAGCTGGCTGTATGTTTGTGTGCAAGGAAACTGCAGCCAGCTCTTTTAACTTTTATTTCTCATTACTTACCATGTAGTTTAATGAAACATTTTCTTTACATAGCATTGTTGTTTTGCGGAAGTCTGGCTTCAGGATCTTCGTTGCAAAAAGATTCTTTATCTTATTTTGTTCAGGCTTCTCTTGCCGGAAATGATTCCATAAAACAATTGTCCATAAAACGATTGGTTGAATCGGGCAATGCTGATGTATATCCATTCCTTGCGGCAATCTATGATAAAAAAATATATCTGTTTAATGAGAAGCCGGTGACTACCGGCACAAAAACAACAACCGATGGTACAGATTTTTATGAAGTGTATCTGTTATACCCTGATAATGCAGTATTGAAAGATGCTTCCGGTACAGTAATTACACTTCCATTATCAAAATTAAAAGAACTTGAATACAGTCGCAGTGAGCGGCTATTAATTGGACAGATAGGGTCTTTCCTGAATATATCCAGTGTTGATCCTGAAAAACGCAAAGCCGCGTATGGTCAATTCCAGTCGTCTAAAGATACTGCAGCATTATCTGTTTTACATGCAGCATTTGCTCGTGAAACTTCATCGGATTTAAAATCAATTGCGCAGGAAACGATTTTTTGTATTGAATTAAATACTTCTAC
>JAGKWN010000187.1 GCA_021151805.1 Cytophagaceae bacterium
GAAATTATTATAATAATTCATAATTCATAATTCCCCTTCCTCCGGTTCGCTTTAACATCTTTCTGCATCTTTTTACTCTCCAGTCGTTTTTTTACGGATGCAAGTGTAGGTTTCGAAGCCTTGCGTGGTTTATTTTCTTTAAAGCAAAAAGCAATGATTATGCTGAGTTTGTCAATGGCTGTCTTTTTATTCTGCAGCTGACTTCTACTTGTATCGCAGGTTACACGGATCTCACCTTCGTTATCAATTTTCGAAGCAAGCTTTTCCAGAATGCGGGTGCGTGCTTCTTCTGAAAGAACCGCGGAGCGCTCCGGCGACCAATAGATTTCAACTTTGGTGCTTACCTTGTTTACATTCTGTCCGCCTTTGCCGCCAGACAATGAATTTTGAAAACGTGCTTCCTGAAAGATTCCGCTTTCTTTCCAATAATCGGGATTACTATATCTTGGAGGGAACATTATTTATTGCGGATTGGAATAGCTTTTTTCTCCTGCGTTGATGGCAACATCCAATTTATTTTCTTTTGGAACAATAGGACAGGTGTATTGATAGTTGTACACACAGAAAGGGTTGTACGCATAATTGAAATCAAGGATGATGGTTTTGTTACTTGAGAGCTCGACGTCCAGGTAGCGGCCGCCGGTATAGGTTGTACTTCCATTGGAAGCATCATAGAAAGGAACAAACAAAAGTGGTTTATTTTGTATATCGTCCGGGTATTTATAGAGTGTTAGTGTTTGTAATTTATTATCAATTTTGAAACTGGCTTTGGCAAAAGCAATGTAGAATGAACGCTTGCCATCTGTTCTTAGCATGCTGACTACCTGAGTGTCTTGCGTGAATGTGATGAACGCTTTTATTTTATATTTTTCAGAGTAGTCAAAATAGGATAGGCCCGTAAAGGTTTCTTTATCCTTGATCGGTGATTTTATGGATTTTCTGAAATGATCATTTTTCTGTTCCCGGTATTTTTCAACGATATCTTTAGGCTTGTCAACTTTGATACTTGAAAGCAACAAACTTACTACGATGCCGAGTGCACCCAGAATAAAAACAATGCGAAGCGCCTGTTTACGTTTGATACTGTTATATTTTTCCTTCATCTGCGAAGCTATACCAGGATTGGTTACAAATTATGACATGATCTAAAACAGGTATTTCCAAAAAACTACCTGCTTCACTCAACTTCTTCGTCAGCGAGATGTCAGCCTCACTGGGTTTTTTGTTTCCTGATGGATGATTATGTACTAATATAATGGATGAGGCCAGATTTTCCAACGCATATTTATAAATGAGCTTGGGATCAGCTACTGTACCTGAAACACCACCCGTGCTGATCCGGATTTTTTTCTCAATGCGATTGGCCCGGTTTAATAAAATAATCCAGAATTCTTCATAAGGCAGGTCTGATAAATCGCCCTGTATATAATTAAAAACATCTTCGGAAGACTTGATCTGAGGCTTTATTTCCGGTTCTATATTTTTTCTTCTTCGTCCTAATTCTAAGGCGCTTACAAGTGTTATGGCTTTCGCTTCGCCAATACCTTTAAATTTTTGAAGATCCTTTACACTCTGGCGTGCAAGTGTATGCAGACTTTGATTATTGTGCTGCATGATTTGTTTGGCAAGATCAACGGCACTCAGGTTGGTTGTTCCAGAGCCGAGTAAAATTGCAATCAATTCGGCATCACTAAGAGACGAAATGCCTTTTAATAATAATTTTTCTCTTGGCCGATCTTCTTCGGCCCATTCTAAAATACGTGTTGGTGCTTGTGTATAAGGTTCCATAGCTGTGGAAATAGTTGATAAAATTCAGTCAGATAAAAGAATAAACCGTCATCAAAAAAACAAAGAGACGGTTTGTGTTAATTGTTTAGATTGTAAATATAAAAATCTGATTCGATATTATTTTTTGATTTTTAATAAGGTTTGATTTTTATTTCTTTTGAAGCCCAGTTTTTCATACAGCGAAAATGCACGGGTATTTGAAGGCGAAACTTCAAGTACTAAAGCTTTTATATCGTGAAAGGTTTGGTCGATAAGAGAAATAACCGTGCTGCCATATCCTAAACTTCTTTTTGAAGGAATGATGTATAGTTCATCAATAAAGAGTAAATAACCCTGGTATTCATTGCTCCAGTATTTGATGAGAATTGCATAACCAATGAATACATGATCCGCATCATAGATCAACTGAATAGAGCCATTTTCCGGATGATTGGTTAAATGGATAATGGTATCGTTGATGGATTCTTTGTTGATTGCATGGCCAGGTTCGTATTCTTCATAAAAATGGAAGATCATGTCATAGAGCGTATCAATCTCTGGCTGAGTAAACGTATTGATTGGTTTGATGTGTATATTCATAAAAGCTGAAAGAAAATGATTTTATAAGATTCATAAAAAGTAATAAAAAATAAGACATAAAAAAAGAACCATCTCCCAATTGTTATCGGGAGATGGTTCTTTTTTATATGAAAAACTTGTTGCTTAGAACTTTACAATTTTAGTAGTGTATGTACCTTGTTGGGTATAAATAATTACAGAATACATACCTGCGCTTAATGATTCACCGACTTTGATTTCAGCAGCGTTTATATTTTGTCTCTGTTCAACCAAAGCACCTGAACCATCGATGATTGTTATGGATTGAATGGTAGCAGCGTTTTCCAGTTTGATTGTTGTATTTGTCTGGAATGGCTGAGGCGTTACCGTGATGTTGGTTGTAGTTCCGTTGATTGTTGCAGTAGGAACACAAGCAGTATTTCCGGTATTGCCGCCCACGCAGATGTTGCACTCATCGATGAAGGCATCGCCGTTAGGTACACCTGCGCAATCCAGGCAGCTTTGTTCAGTTTTTCCGCACCCGCAATTACCCGGATCCGTTTTTGCCTGGTCACCTGGACAAAGATCGCCAGCTACTGAAACATATCCGGTTGGTTGTGTACATGATGTAGTTGTTACATTTGGATCTCCTTTACCATCGCCGTCGCTATCCTGATACCAGGTGATGGCTGAAGTTACGGTGATTGTTATAGGTGAAGAAACAGCAGAACAGTTGTTGGAGTTTTTAACAGTTACCGTGTATGTGCTTGCAACAGTTGCTGTATAAGTGCTGTTTGTAGCACCGCTGATTGTACCCGCTGTATTCGACCATTGGTAAGTTAATCCATTACCAGTGTTAGCAGAAAGTACTAGTGAACCACCTGTACAGAAAGAAGAGGCAGGAGCATTGATGGTAGCTGTAGGAAGCGCGTTTTCAGTAATTGTTACTGGACTTGATGTTGCCGAGCAGTTGCTTGCATTTGTTACCACAAGCGTATAGTTGCTTGCAGCTGTTGCTGTATAAGTTGCATTGGTAGCGCCATTGATTGTGCCCGCAGTGTTTGACCATTGGTAGGTTAAGCCTGTTCCTGTGTTTGCAGAAAGAACCACTGAACCACCGGTGCAGAAAGCCGTAGCAGAAGGAGTAATGGTTGCAGCCGGCAAGCTGTTTACAGTAATTGTTTTTCCTGTAGATATTCCGCTGCATGTGCCGTTACTTACCGTTACCGTGTATGTATTTGCAGCTGTTGCTGTATAAGTTGCATTGGTAGCGCCACTGATTGTGCCCGCAGTGTTTGACCATTGGTAGGTTAAGCCTGTTCCTGTGTTTGCAGATAGTACTACAGAACCGCCCGTGCAGAAGCTGTTTGCCGGAGACGTGATCGTTGCCGTTTGAGATGATGTAACAGTTATTGTTGTAGCAGCAGAAATTGCTTTACAGCTGTTTGCATTAGTAACCTCTACGGTATATGATCCTGCAGTCGTTGCTGTATAGGTAGCATTTGTAGCGCCGCCAATTGGAGCCGTATCTTTATACCATTTGTATGAAGTACCAGTGCTTGCTGTCAGTGTTACTGAACCACCTGTACAGAAAGAAGTAGCCGGAGTACTAATGGTTGCAGCCGGTAATGCATTTTCAGTAATGATAGTTCCTGCAGAAGTCGCAGAACAGTTGCTTGCATTGGTTACTTTTACTGTGTATGTACCACCTGCTGTTACAGTATAGGTTGCATTGGTTGCGCCCGAAATTGTACCTGCTGTGTTTGACCATTGGTAA
>JAGKWN010000058.1 GCA_021151805.1 Cytophagaceae bacterium
AGATTATATTGTTCTTTCAGTTCATTAATCAATTCAATCTTATTAAACAATTGATTAATAATTTCATCAACCAAACGATCAACTATAATATACTCTTCTCCTTTGGTTGTAGCTAATTGCCAATAGGAAAAGGTGTGCGCC
Organism: Cytophagaceae bacterium; assembly: GCA_021151805.1. Classification (GTDB taxonomy): domain Bacteria; phylum Bacteroidota; class Bacteroidia; order Cytophagales; family Cytophagaceae; genus Cytophaga. The sequence goes on from JAGKWN010000058.1 coordinate 142, forward strand.
GACTTATATTTTCCTTTATTACCTTTACTCCATTTTTCTGTTGGAACAATATCCAGTTTATTAGTTATTAAATCCGGATCAAAAACATCGCCATGAAGAGCAAAATATACATATGTACCATTTTTTTCCTTCATCTTTTTAAAGTCTAAGCATAACATTCATTTATAATAGTAATACCAGTTACTATTATAGTTCTTATCAAAGTTTTCTTTGCTATCCAGATATACCCGAATATCCTCTCTCTTGAAATAATTGAATTCATCAAAAGGTTTGATCAGATCATAAAACCGATCAGCCCATACCTTTTTGGTTTCAGGCTTATCATACGCTTTTACTTTCGCATCTGTATACATAAAAAATGTAGGTACAGTAAAAAACATAGAGATTGTCCAGATATCTTCGTTATGAAATGACTTTATAAATTCGTCCTGTTGCTCTTTTGATATTTGAGAACCGACTTCATCTTTGGCTATTGGCTCAAAGGCTCCATAGATCACAAAAATATTGTCTGTCTGGTATTTATCCTCTAAACTTTGAGCTTTAATAAGTTCTTTAAACTTTTCGGCAATAGCATTCTGTTTATTTTTATTAAAGTATGAAGTTTCTTTCGTTAAGAATTTATTTTTCTCTTTTTCAAACTCAAAACAGATCTGAACACGGGGATTGTCTTTGTAAAAAGTATCGTAAATAATATTGATAACCTTAACATCATACGTTTTATCTATCCATGCTGTAAGCGGAACAAACTCGGGCTCCATTGTCTTTTGCCCAAGCATTATTTGTTTTGTTTCCGTGTATTCCTTGTCAGAAGGTGTAATCATAGTTAGAGCGTTGTTTTAACAACAGGCTAATGATATAACGTATATTTACATCTTCGGTTTCTCGACTACCACCTTGATCTTATCCGTTGGCTTGAGCCCTGACAGTACTTCTACCTTGATCCCATCCGACAAGCCTGTCTTCACCAGTTGCTTTCTAAACTCCTGCGATTTGGTTTCCACTTCTGCGAAAACAGAATCACCTTTAAACTGCAGCAATGATTCTTTAATTACCAGCACCGAATCGCGGCGCTGCAATACTAAATCAGCATTGGCGCTGTAACCTGAACGGATGTATTCTTTCTTATCAATGTGCACAGCAGCCTTGATCTCAAATTTAATTGCACCATCTTCTGTAATACCTTTCGGGGAAATAAACTCCAGCTTCGCCGGAAAGGTCTTGTTATCAATGGCGCCAATGTGCAGATCTATATCCATACCCTTGTATATTTTGCCAACTTCGGATTCATCTACTTTACCAAGAAAAATCATATCATTCATGTTCGCAATAAAGGCAATTGTTGTTCCTTCGTTGAATGTATTTCCTTCGATCACAAAGCCGCCTTCTTCAACAGGTACATCGAGCACCATACCGCTAACCGTCGCGCGTACCAGGTTCGTAGCATTTCCTGCCTGCTTTGTAGCGCCTTCTTTTACGATATCATAGTTATTCACTGCAGCCCGTAACGTTTCTTTCGCCTGATTATAATCCAACTGATAGCGATTAAACTCTGCCTGCGGAATCAGCTGTTCATCATACAATTTCTTATAACGATTATACTCGGTCTCTGCCTGCTCCAGCTGCAGTTTTGCCTTCGTTACATTAGTTTCTGCATTGTTCAGGTTCACCATGTTCGGCACAATGCGGATGCGTGCAATCAGCGCGCCTTTCTCTACATACTTTCCGGCTTCCACATACAGTTGGTCTACAATACCGGACACCTGCGACTTGATAGCCACTTCTTTGCGCGGCACAATCGAACCGGCAGAAACAGACTTCTGCACCACATCGCTATAAAACAAGCTATCCGTTTGATAGATCACCGGTTTCTTTTGTGAGTTCTGATATAAGAACCAGAATGTCCAGACAAACAGGAAAGCCATTCCGGCAATAAGTGTGTAGGTAATTATTTTCTTGATCATATATTTATTCTGCCCGCAGGGCTTCAATAGGATTAATATTAGCGGCCTTGATCGCAGGTATCAAACCTGCCAGAGCCCCTGAAAACACCAGGATAATGGTTGCCGTAATGGCAACATCAAAATCGATGTCAGGATTGGTAAAATAGGAATTCTTTGTATCAGCTGTTGCCAGCATGCTCTTAAACCATTCAACGAGTAATACACCGGCAAGCAAACCGAAGTAACCTGCGAGTGCGGTAATAAAAACAGATTCCTGAATGATCAGTGAAATAATGGACATAGGTGTTGCGCCCAATGCCTTACGGATTCCGATTTCTTTGGTACGTTCCTTCACAATGATCAACATGATATTGCTTACACCAACAATACCTGCGATGATACTCATGATGCCTACGCCCCAGATAAAAATGGTGATACCGAAAAACAAGCCATTGATTTTTTGTGTTTCCTTACCGGAGTTCCAGCCACCAACTGCATTTTTATCTTTAGGTGATACCAAATGTTTGGTAGCCAGATACTGCTTTACCTTATCTTCCACCACTACAGGATCATAACCATCTCTGGGGGTTACACCAAACACACTGATCCGGTCCTGCAGGTTGAATGTTGTCTGCAGTGTAGACAAAGGAATAAAGATTTTTTCTGAATCGTCTCTACCGCTGCCACCCATGTTCTCTACTTCGAAGCAACCAATCACCTGAAAGTAAACGCCTTTCATCTGGATGTATTTACCCACGGACGGTTCCTGTCCAAACAGCAGTTCACGCACACGAGTGCCAATCACGGCAACCTTACGTTTTTCATCTACATCGTGCTGGTTAATAAACCGGCCTTCAGAATATTTCATCGGCCGCACATTATTCAGGTCCGGCACATTACCATCCACTTTAAAGTTTCCGGTTACATTTTTATAATTGATTGTGTAATCGCCCGTCAGCGTAGTGCCTGCAGCAAGATATAATATCTCCGGCATCTGTTTTTTCAGGTACTCATAATCTTCATTCTTAAAACTTACATACCTGCCGGGTTTCATACCTTTGTATGGAATGGTAGTTTTGCCCCCCCAGATCCACATGGTATTTTTAGCCATGCTGCTGAAATTCTGGTTCACACCATTCTCCAGTCCTTTGCCGGCAGCCAGCAATAATACAAGCATGAAGATTCCCCAGAAGACCCCGAATGCGGTGAGCAAGGTCCGCAACGGATGCTTCCTGATGGTATTAAATATTTCCTGCCATTTATCTAAATCAAACATATGTTATGTTTTATTGGGCGAATTGAATACGCCACGTATAATTTGATTCGTAGGGGCGTATGCAATACGCCCTGTTTCCGATGCGTATTACATACACCCTGTTTCCAATCCGTATTGCATACACCCTGTTTTCGATACAAGGGCGTATGCAATACGCCCCTACATTGTTTACGTTCGTTTCATGGGCGTATGCGATACGCCCCTACTGCATTAATCCGTCTTTTAAACGGATGATGCGATCGGTTTTTTCGGCGATGTCGTGTTCGTGCGTTACAATCACCACGGTTATTCCGGCGGCATTGATTTCTTTCAGCATTTCCATGACATCGTAGGAAGTCTGGGTATCCAATGCGCCGGTGGGTTCATCTGCCAGAATTACTTTGGGTTGTGACGCCAATGCCCGTGCAATGGCAACCCGTTGTTTTTGTCCGCCCGATAATTGATTCGGCATATGTTCGGCCCAATCTTTCAACCCCACGCGATCCAGATATTCCAGTGCGATTTTTAAACGTTCTTTACGTCCCACACCCTGATAATACAGGGGAAGCGCTACATTCTCAACGGCGTTTTTAAAGGCTAATAAATTAAAAGACTGGAAAACAAAACCTAAAAACTTATTCCGGTAATAAGCTGCTTTAGATTCCGAAAGATTCTTAATCAATGTACCGTTCAGCCAGTATTCTCCTTTATCATAATCGTCGAGAATACCTAAAATATTCAGCAAAGTAGACTTCCCTGAACCGGATGAACCCATGATGGATACAAATTCTCCTTCTTTAATCGTTAAATCTATACCTTTAAGCACATGCATGGTATTGCTGCCGGTGGTATATGATTTGTTGATATCCTTTAATACAATCATGAATCGTGTACGAATGCTAAATGCTGCGCCAAACTAGGAGAGTTCATTTACATTATCAATAAAAGAAAGTAATTTTATTGCAATTGTTGATATTAAGTTTCATTCAGTCTAAAAACGTTACTTTTACATAAAAAATACATCTTCTCATGAAGAATTTATTAACGCTGCTTTTCTTTACGTTTTCATCTGCACTTTTCGCCCAACAAACGTGGACCCTGCAACAATGCCTGGAATATGCGGAAGCGCATAACTCTCAATTACAAAAAGTTAAGAATACCTCCCTGGTCGGAGAGCAGAACGTGCTGCAGGCTAAAGGCGCCTTCCTTCCTACCATCAATGGTACTGCAACACATAACTACAATTACGGTCGGAACATTGACCCTTTTACCAACGTCTACATCAACCAACAGGTGCGGTCCAATAACTTCAGTCTGAATGGAAGTCTTGTGCTATTCAATGGCTTTTTACTGCAAAATTCCCTGAAGCAAAGTAAAGACGATCTGGCTGCCGCTCAAAGTGACATTGACCAATACAGGCTTGATATGAGCCTATCGATTGTACAGGCATACCTGACGATATTGATGAATGAAGAAAAAGTGAATAACACGACCCTGCAGGCCCAAACAACAAAGGCTGTATATGAACGCAGCAACAAACTGAAAGAATCCGGAGTCATTACGAACAGCGCGTCGCTGGATGTGTATGCGCAATGGAAGACCGAAGAAGCCGCAGCCATACAAGCAAAAAACGACCTGGATCTGTCATACCTGAATTTAGGTCTGCTGCTGGAATTAACGGATCCTATGGCCATTCGGGTGGTGCGGCCAGCAGGCATGGATGTTAAACAAACGATGGACTTTAATGACCCGGCCGAAGTAATGAATAACGCTGTTGATCAGATCCCGCAATTAAAAAGTCTTGCATACAGACAACAAAGTGCAGCCCATGCCTATCATGCTACCCAGGGCAGATACTATCCGCGTTTGACGTTGAATGGTTCATTAACAACCTTATATTCAACATCAGGAAAAGTAGTTGAAGGTCAACAATATACAGGAAATCAAATTATTGGATATACCGAAACTACCAACGAAGCTGTAATAACGCCTGTATACAAAAACATCGTAGCCAGTAAAGATTTCACTCCGCAGATCAAAGACAATTACAACAAGTTCATTGGTCTTACTTTAACTATTCCGTTATTGAATGGGCTACAGGTGCGCACCAGTGTACATCGCGCAGAGATTGCATTAACACAGGCTGAGCTGGATATGAACATTGCAAAAATAAGCCTGCAGCGCACCATCTATACAGCCTTTTACCAGGCCCGGGGAAGCCAGGCAAAGTTAACAGCATTGAACGAATCATTTAACGCGAGCCAGGAGTCTTACCGGAGCGCTGAAAAAAGGTTTGATAATGGCATTATCAATTCGGTAGAATTCAGTCAGGTCAAGACAAGATACACACAATCACAGTCTGATTTACTGCAGGCAAAATATGATTTCATATTTAAAAATGCGATATTAGACATCTATTCAGGTCAACCGCTGGATATTCAATAATCAATTCATTTAAAGCTTAAAAACTTTACAGGCGTTCATTATGAAAAAGAACAACGAAACTGTCATTTGGGTATTACGATTTATAGTATCTGCTTTATTTATTTTTTCTGCCATATCAAAAATAAAACCTTCCATAGCTGCATTTGAGCATCAGTTAGTCGTTCAGGAAATTACCAATATCTGTTTTGCTCCTATCCTCGCCCGCCTTGTTGTAGCTGCTGAATTCTTCCTGGGGATTGCTTTCCTGCAAAATCATTTCTTTAAGAAATTCATTGTTCCGGCAACGATAATCATGTTAACCGGTTTCTGTATACACTTGAGCTACCAGATTTTTCTGCATGGAGATACCGGCAACTGCGGCTGCATGGGCGACTGGATTCCAATGACTCCTTCGCAGGCGTTAATTAAGAATGTAATCACACTGGGCATTCTGATTTATTTATGGATAAACACGGATGAAAAAAAAGTAAACAAACACCGCTATCCATTAACAATACTATTTATATGTTTCGCTTTTATATTCCTGAATTACAAACCGGAATGTGCCTGCGATCCGAATGCTGAAACCTTGACACCACCTGCACCAATCATTGAACAGATCATAAAAACTGATACTGTATATGTTGAAAAAGGTACCAAAGGTTTAAAAGTATTAACCCCGGCAAAAAAAGAAACCGATAAAAAAGATTCTGTTGTAACGGTTGTACCACCCAAAGAAATTGTTCCGCGAAGAACATCCATCTTTGCTCCTTATACCAACTTTAGTTCAGGCACAACCAATTTAGATGCGGGCAGACAAATCGTATGCCTGTTCAATGTAGACTGCGACCACTGCATGAATACAGCTAAAGAAATCTGTGAGCTGAATAAAACAACTAAACTGCCTCCGGTACACATTATCTTCTGGGGAGAAGAATCACAGAAAGATGCGTTCTTTAAATTTGCCGGCTGCAGCTATCCATATATGTTTGTGGATGCAGTAAAATTCTTCCGCTTGCTGGACAAGGCTCCTTCGCCACCACGTATAGTTGTATTGAATGAAGGAAACATCGTTGGCGATTTCAGCTCTGAAACATTTACAAAAGCTGCACTTGTAGAAGCGACTAAGAAATAATTATGTTTTCTAAAATAACCGGATGCATTTTATTGATCAGTCTGTTTTTTTTATCATTCGATATAAAAAACACCAGACAGGTATCACTGAAGCATATTGTGATTGATGCCGGCCATGGCGGAAAAGATCCAGGCTGCAACGGCAAATACTCCAAAGAAAAAGATATTACACTGCAAATAGCTTTACAACTCGGCGAGCTGATCAAGACCAACCTGCCCGATGTTGAAGTTACTTACACCAGAACTGATGATCATTTTGTTGAACTGCATGACCGTGCTGCTATTGCCAACCGGATCAACGCAGACCTGTTCATCTCTATCCATGTGAATGCAGGTCCGGAGCAGCTTGCCGGCACGGAAACCTACTGCATGGGATTACACAAAACAGAATCAAACATGCAGGTTGCCCAGCGCGAAAACTCTTCCATTTTAATGGAAAGTGACAGACAAACCAATTATGATGGCTTTGATCCTAACAAACCAGAATCATACATTATGTTTTCACTTTACCAAAGTGCCAACCTGGCAAACAGTATGATTCTTGCAGAAAATATTGAACAGGAATTTAAAACATATAACCAACGCTATAGCCGTGGTGTGAAGCAGGCAGGCTTCTTAGTACTCTGGAAAACAACCATGCCTTCCGTACTTGTTGAAACAGGATTTTTAACACATAAAGACGAAGAAACTTATTTAAATTCTGAAAAAGGTAAAATTCAAACAGCGTATGGTATCTACAGTGCCATTGAAGATTATAAACAATTGATCGAATCCGAGTAGATCGTTTAGAGTATACAGTTTACAGTGTAAGCATTCGCACTTTGAACTAAAGAACGACTATGGGATTCAACAAACAATTACGCTTTACACTTTTAACTCTACACTTTTCATATGACAGACGCAGAATTACACGAACTTAAATTTCCGATTGGCAAATACAAAAAAACAGTCAATCCTTCAAAGGAAGAACTGGCGGCTTTTATTTCAGATATACATCTGTTTCCTCAACGGCTGCGGGAAGCGGTTGAACCATTAAGTCAGGCACAATTGGATACAACTTATCGCCCGGGTGGATGGACGATCAGACAAGTCATTCATCATTGTGCGGATAGTCACATGAACAGCTTCATCCGCTTCAAGCTTGCCTTAACAGAAGAAAACCCAACCATCAAACCTTATTGGGAAGATCGTTGGGCAGAGTTAATAGACAGTAAAATGGCCATTGAATTCAGTCTTCATATTTTAGATGGACTTCATACCCGTTGGACAGCCTTGCTCGACTCATTGACAGATGCAGAATTAAAAAGAATTTTCAAGCATCCTGAACACTCCGATCCTTTCACAATTGATGAATATATTGGCATGTATGCCTGGCACAGCAATCATCACCTGGCACACGTCACCGAATTAAAGAAACGCAAGGGCTGGTAAAATACAAACTTTAGTATTCATATTTCGAATAATAAGAAAGGGCTTCATATATAATAGTATGAAGCCCTTTCTTATTTAAAACCGAAAAACAAAATTCGTTTAATCCATTTTTCTAAAAAAATATTCTAAAATCCGTTACTTCTCTATATCAAGTGGTGTATTTAAGATGAAGGTTGAAAAACCTTTATCCTGGAAAAATGAAATACTACTTATTTAAACTATAGAGACCGACGATGAAAAAAGTCTATTTACTCATATTATCACTACTAAGCATTACTGCATCCTTTGCGCAGGATCAGTGTAAAGTAGTTGGCTGGGCCACGCAAAATGGCGGCGTGACCGGAGGTGGTACAGCAACACCAACCGTAGTAAGCACTTATGCAGCTTTAAAAACGGCACTTACTACAGCATCAGTAAAAGTGGTACATGTTTCCGGAACTATTACATTCCCTACCAATGGCCGTATTACCATTCAGGATACAGATGGGAAAACCATCATTGGTTTAGCCGGTTCAAGAATGATTTCTGTAGACATGACTTCCAGCGGATCAGGGATACTATATATTAAGAGATGTACAAACTTCATCATGAGAAACCTGACCTTTGAAGGCCCTGCGGCTTATGATGTAGATGGCAATGACAACTTAACGCTGGATGATTGTCAGAATTTCTGGGTTGACCATTGCGATTTTCAGGATGGTATGGATGGAAATTTCGATTTGAAAAACATGACAGATTACATATCCATTACCTGGTGTAAATTCAGTTATAACAAAGCACCTAAAGCTGGAGGTTCAGGCGGCACAAACGACCATAGATTTTCAGACCTGATTGGTAGTTCTGACGGAGCTACACAGGATGATGGTAAATTAAGAATCACTTTCCAATATTGCTGGTGGGCACAAGGCTGTGTAGAGCGTATGCCACGTGTACGTTTCGGAAAACTACACATTGCAAACTGTTTCTATAACAGTACCGTATCAAACAGCTGTATTCGTGCCGGGTACAAAGCAGATTTATTAATTGAAAGCAACGTATTCGTTGGAGTAAAAAAACCAATTGATTTATACAATAATGATTTCACTGCCGTAACAGCGAAAAATAACATTTTCACCAATACAACCGGTGGTACAACCGGCAGCGGAACGTCATTCACTCCACCTTATTCTTTAACAATCGCTGCAGCCAGCACCGTTCAAAATCTTGTAACAAATACATCCTGCGGATCGGGGGCCACATTAGACAGCCCAACACAATGTGGCTGCGGGACGCCGGTAAACGTTGCCCCTGTTGCTACCCTTACTGCTCCGGCTACAGGATCAACAGCCTGTGTAGGAACAGCCATCGCAATAACAGCAACAGCAACGGATGATGGTACTGTTTCAAAAGTAGATTTCTATAATGGATCTACTCTTTTAGGTACAGACAATTCTTCACCCTATACATTCAGCTACTCGCCCACAGCAGCAGGTACTTTATCGCTGAAAGCCATTGCAACAGATAACGGTGGATTAACAGGAACATCTTCAACTGCTACCGTAACCGTATCTGCATTACCAACAGCAACCATCACAAGTCCATCTACTTCATTCTGCACAGGAGGAAATGTAGTGTTAACATCCAGCACAGGTGCTTCATACAAATGGTTCAACGGAACAACACAAGTAGGTACTGCCTCTATTTATACCGCAACAACTGCTGGTTCTTACACGGTTGAGGTTACCAATGCAGCAGGATGTAAAGCAACATCTGCGGCAAAAACAATCACTGTTAGTACCTTACCAACAGCAACCATTACAAGTTCATCTACTTCATTCTGTACAGGAGGAAATATAGTGTTAACATCCAGCACAGGTGCTTCATACAAATGGTTCAACGGAACAACACAAGTAGGTACTGCCTCTACTTATACCGCAACAACTGCTGGTTCTTACACGGTTGAAGTTACCAATGCGGCAGGATGTAAAGCAACATCTGCGGCAAAAGCAATCACTGTTAGTACCTTACCAACAGCAACCATCACAACTCCCAAAACATCTATCTGTACAGGTGAATCTGTAACGCTTACGTCAAGTACAGGTGCTTCTTACAAATGGTTCAACGGAACAACTCAGGTTGGAACAGCATCTACGTATGCAGCAACGATTGCCGGAGCATACACCGTTGAAGTAACCAATGCAGCAGGTTGTAAAGCAACATCTGCAGTAACTCAAATCGCAGTAAGCGCTGCTCCAACAGCAACGATCACGACTCCGGCAACTTCATTCTGCGACGGAAGCTCTACCGTATTAACAGCCAGCAGCGGTACATCTTACAAGTGGCTCAATGGAACAACGCAGGTTGGAACAGCTGCTACTTATACTGCGAATACTGCAGGTTCATATACCGTAGAAGTAACAAATGCCGGCGGTTGCAAAGCCACATCAGCAGCTACAGTAATTACTGTAAATGCATTACCGATAGCAACCATTACAGCTCCTGCCACATCCATATGTTCCGGAGCATCAGTAACACTTACAGCAAGCACAGGTTCTTCTTACAAATGGTTTAATGGAACAACACAGGTAGGCACAGCATCAACATATACAGCAACAACTGCCGGATCATATACTGTTGAGGTAACAAATGCGGCCGGCTGTAAAGCAACGTCAACTCCTACCACTATTACAGCTGGGTCAATGCAATTGACCCCTACGATCGTTTCTTCAACAAACAAAATCTGTTCTGGCGAATCAACTGTACTGACAGCAAGTACTGGTGCTTCATACAAATGGTTTAACGGCACTACACAAGTAGGTACAGCTGCTACATACACCGCGACAACTGCAGGTTCTTATACCGTAGAAGTAACGAATGCGGGCGGCTGCAAAGCCACGTCAATCGCAACTGTTATCACACAAGGCGCAGCACAACCGACGCCTACAATATCATCAACAACAAGCTCGCTATGCACAGGTGAATCAAGTGTGTTAACTGCAAGCAATGCGTCTTCATACAAATGGTTCAATGGCACAACACAGGTAGGCACAAATGCTACCTATACAGCCAATACGTCGGGATCTTATACTGTCGAAGCAACCAATACGGATGGCTGCAAAGCTACTTCTGCCGCAACAGTTATTACAGTTAATACAGTCCCTGCAGCCAGCATAACAACATCGGCAACTTCATTCTGTACAGGCGGTTCCGCTACTCTTGCGGCAAGTAACGGCTCTTCTTACAAATGGTTCAAAGGTACTACACAGGTAGGAACAGCTGCTAGCTATACTGCAACAACCGGTGGTGATTACACCGTGGAAGTAAGTAATGCAAACGGCTGCAAAGCAACTTCAGCTGTTACCGTAATTACGGAAACAACAGCTGTAACCGCTACCGTCACTACACCTACAAACAGCATCTGTGCAGGAGGTTCTGTAACATTAACAGCCAGCGCAGGTGATTCATACAAATGGTTTAACGGAACTACACAAGTAGGTACAGCTGCTACATACATCGCGACAGCAGCCGGCGCATACACCGTTGAAGTAACTTCCGGAAATTGCAAAGCAACATCATCTGTTACTCAGATCGGCATCGTTAGCAGCCCCGTGGCAACGATCGCAGCTCCGTCAACCGCTATGTGTTCAGGTGGCTCAATTGTATTAACAGCCAGTGCAGGAACATCGTACAAATGGTTTAATGGCACAACACAAGTTGGCACAAACTCTACATACACAGCTACTGCAGCGGGTTCATACACCGTTGAAGTAACTGCAGCAGGCGATTGTAAAGCAACTTCAACAAGTACTGTTATTACCGTTGTATCTAATCCGACTGCAACGATTACAGCACCGGCAACAACGATCTGTGATGGCAATGCCGTAACATTAACAGCAAGCGCAGGTGATACCTATAAATGGTTCAACGGTACAACCCAGGTTGGAACAGATGCAACGTATGCTGCAACAACTGCCGGATCTTATACCGTAGAAATCAGTAATGCCGGTAATTGCAAAGCAACATCAGCAGCTGTTACGATTACTGTAAACAGTGCGCCGGTGGCAACCATAAGCGGGCCGGCCTTTATATGTGCAGGAAGTTCAATAACACTTACATCAAGCACAGCATCTTCTTACAAGTGGTTTAATGGAACCACGCTGGTTGGAACAGATTTCAACTACACAACATCTGTACCGGGCGACTATACACTTGAAGTAACGAATGCTGCAGGTTGCAAAGCAACATCTGCAGTAAAATCAATAGCCGTTAACCAGATTGCTACCTGGTATGAAGACGCTGATGGAGACGGTTACGGTGATCCGAATTCAAGTGTTACGGTTTGCTGGCAGCCAAATAACTATATCGCTGTTGCAGGCGATGCATGTCCGAAAGATGCGAATAAAACTACTCCTGGCATTTGCGGATGTGGCGTAGCCGAAGGCACTTGCTCACCAACAGCAACGGTAAACGGAACAAGCGCAAACATTACTGTTACACCGCAGCCATTTGATGATAATACGACAATAGAACTGATCAATTATGGTGTTATCAGATCTATACTTATAATCAGCACTTCAGGGGCAGTTGTTGAATCGATAAACAATATCAATACAGAAAAAATCATGCTTGGAGAAAGCCTGTCATCCGGATTATATACCGTAGTTATTCAATCTGACAAAGGTGTGTATACAACGAAGATTGTAAAAAAATAGGTTCTGCATTATTTTTTTATGGAGTCAGATGTACGGACGTATTATCTGACTCTTTTTTTTATTCAATCTGAACCTCCGGGTTCATGCTAACTATTTAAAACATCTTCAAATAGTTCAATTTATAAGAAACTTTTACATGCTTATTAAATTGGAAGGATTGCTGTTACTTTTTAATAATTCGTTTGTATTAGATATAAATGAACCGTTTTGACAATATCTGATTTTCTATGAGAAATTTTACGTTCTTTTCAGTACAGAAGCCAATTATTTTTTTGATTCTGTTATTTATTATTCCTCAATATTATTCTTCTGCTCAATATCAACTTGAAAAGCTGGACAGAGGAGTTGTTGCAGTAAGCTTGGGCGGTACGAAAGTTTTTGTTAGCTGGAGATGGCTGGGAACAGAAGATGATGTTACATTCAATCTATACCGGAATGGCACTAAAATCAATGCCAGTCCTCTGACCGTATCGAATTATACGGATAATTCAGGCAGTACTGCAGCGAAATACAGCGTATCAGCGATTGTGAATGGTATTGAACAGCCAGTTTCATCCGGTGTAAGTCCATGGGCTCAGAAATATTTAAAAGTTCCGTTGAATGTTCCTCCTGCAGGTGTAACCCCCGCAGGAGAATCATACACCTATAGTCCGAATGACTGCAGTATCGGTGATGTTGATGGAGATGGAATACATGAAATTTTCGTAAAGTGGGATCCTTCAAACGCAAAAGACAATTCTCAGTCAGGTTATACGGGTAATGTTTATATAGATTGTTATACCATGCAGGGAGTTTTTTTATGGCGCATTGACCTGGGAAGAAATATCCGGGCAGGCGCACATTACACACAATTCCTGGTATATGATTTTGATGGCGATGGTAAAGCTGAAATGGCCTGTAAAACAGCTGACGCAACAAAAGATGGAGCAGGAAAAATAATTGGCGATGGCAATGCCGATTACAGAAAAAGCAATGGCTATATTTTAGATGGCCCGGAATATCTGACGGTGTTCAATGGAAAGACCGGAGCAGCTATATCAACGGTAAATTACACACCGGCCCGGGGCACCGTTTCAAGCTGGGGCGACAATTACGGGAACCGTGTAGACCGTTTCATTGCTGCAGTGGTATATCTGGATGGTGTTCACCCATCAATGGTTTTCGGACGAGGCTATTATACACGTCTGGTAAGATCTGCGTGGGATTTTAAAAACGGGCAATTGGTGCAGCGCTGGATCTTTGACAGCAATAGCAGCGGTAACGGTAGTTATTTCAGTATGGGGAATCACCAGATGACTGTCGGAGATATGGATGGAGATGGAAAACAGGAATTGTGTAACGGCGCCAGTACGATTGATGATAGTGGAAAAGGATTATGGGCAAATAGTCTGGGCCATGGCGATGCGCTGCATATGAGTGATATGGACCCGGATCTGGAAGGTCTTGAAATATGGCAGTGTCATGAAGAGCCTGCACGCTATGGTAATTATGGAGTGGAATTCAAAGGTGGAAAAACAGGACAGCCGATCTGGGGATTAGGCGGAGGCGACCATGGCGATGTGGGCAGAGCGATGGCAGCAGACATAGACCCAAGATATAAAGGGTACGAATGTTGGTCAACATCAAGTCCCATGTATACATGCAAAGGCGTTGTGATCGGAACATCCCGGCCATCCGTTAACTTTGGATTATATTGGGATGGAGATTTACAGCGCGAATTACTGGACGGAACAAAAATTGACAAATGGGATTACTTAAACAGTTCTTCAGCACGTTTAGCAAGTCTGTACGACGCATCCTATGGCGGAGGCGCATCCTGTAACGGCACAAAGCAAACGCCTAATTTATCAGGAGACTTGTTTGGAGATTGGCGGGAAGAAGTAATCCTCCATAGCGCTGATAATGCGAGCCTGTTAATTTACACGACAACCATTGCTTCCTCATACAAATTCAGGACGCTGCTTCACGATCCTCAATACAGAGTAGCACTGGCATGGCAAAATTCAGCATACAATCAACCTCCCCATTTAGGGTATTATTTAGGCACGGATATGGCCACGCCTGCAAAACCAAACATTACAATCATTCAGGGCAATACTAATTCCTGCAATGCAATAATAAGCTCTCCTGCAACGTCTTTCTGTGCCGGAAGCTCAGTAGTACTTACAGCAAGCACAGGTACTTCCTACAAATGGTTCAATGGCACCACACAGGTAGGTACGGGTGCAAGCTATACCGCAACGGCTGCGGGTGATTATACTGTAGAGGTAACAAATGCTGCAGGATGTAAAGCAACATCGGCTGTTACGCAGATTACTGTAAATGCTTTGCCTGTTATTACCCCTTATGTAAAAATTGACGCAGGCGCATGGACAAATACGCAAACTGCTGCTGCTTGCGAAGGCAGTGTCATTAGCTTAGGACCTCAGCCAAACCTTTCGACGGGCTGGAGCTGGACAGGCCCGAACAGTTTTTCATCAACACTCCGCAACCCGGTCCTTTCAAATGCTGCTGTTAATAATTCCGGAAATTATATTGCCAGCTATATCGATGCGAACGGATGTAAAGCAAATGTAACCATCAGCATACAGGTAACCAAAGCTACAGCAACCATCACCGCTCCTGTTACCTCCTTCTGTGCCGGCGGTTCGGCAGTGCTTACAGCAAGCACAGGTACTTCCTACAAATGGTTCAACGGTACTACACAGGTGGGAACGTCTGCAAGCTATACCGCAACGGCTGCGGGGGCTTATACCGTGGAAGTAACAAACAGTTCCGGTTGCAAAGCAACTTCGGCCGTTACACAGATCACTGTAAATGCAGCTCCAGTAGCAACCATCACCTCTCCTGTTACCTCCTTCTGTGCCGGCGGTTCGGCAGTGCTTACAGCAAGTGCAGGTACTTCCTACAAATGGTTCAACGGTACTACACAGGTGGGAACTGCTGCAACCTATACCGCAACAGCTGCGAGTGCTTATACTGTAGAGGTAACAAACAGTTCGGGTTGTAAAGCAACTTCAGCTGTTACACAGATTACTGTAAATGCTGCTCCAGTAGCAACCATCACCGCTCCTGTTACCTCCTTCTGCGCGGGCGGATCGGCAGTGCTTACAGCAAGTGGAGGTACTTCCTACAAATGGTTCAACGGTACTACACAGGTGGAAACTGCTACAAGCTATACAGCAACAACTCCAGGTTCATACACCGTGGAAGTTACAAACAGTTCCGGTTGCAAAGCAACTTCGGCTGTTACACAGATTACTGTGAATGCATTACCAACGGCAAGCATCACAACTCCTGTTGAGTCGTTCTGCGCGGGCGGTTCGGCAGTGCTTACAGCAAGCACAGGTACTTCATACAAATGGTTCAACGGTTCTACTCTGGTGGGAATTGCTGCAAGCTACACCGCAACGGCTGCGGGGGCTTATACCGTGGAAGTAACAAACAGTTCGGGTTGCAAAGCAACTTCTGCTCCTATAGTGATTACACAAGGCGCAACACAAGCAACACCAACAATCGCTGCAACAACTAACACCATTTGTCAGGGTGGAACAGCTGTATTAACTGCAAGTACCGGTGCTTCATACAAATGGTTCAGTGGCTCTACTCTGGTGGGAACTGCTAATACTTATACGGTGACAGAGACAGGATCTTACAGCGTCGAGGTAACGAACAGCTCCGGCTGTAAGGCTACCTCTTCACCTGTGCTCATCTCTGCGGGGACTGCACCAGATGCAACAATCACAGCTGCAGCAACGACTGTATGTTCCGGAAGCTCTGTACTGCTTACTGCAAGTTCCGGTACATCCTACAAATGGTTCAACGGATCCACACAGGTGGGAACTGCTGCAACCTATACCGCAACAACTCCAGGTTCATACACCGTGGAAGTAACAAACAGTTCGGGTTGCAAAGCAACTTCGCCTACGACTGAAATCATACAAACACAACCAAAGATCTGGTATGCAGACACTGACGGTGATGGATTGGGTGATCCTGCCGTAAGTCTTACTGTATGCTGGCAGCCCAATGGATATGTAGATGTTGCAGGAGACCTTTGCCCATCAAGTGCTGATAACAACTGTCTGGACTGTGCAGGCGTGGCTAACGGAACGGCATACCTGGATGACTGCTCCGTATGTGTTGGTGGCAACACCGGAAAGACAGCCTGTGTATCTACAGCAACTCTGAATAAAACATATTCAGAAATTCAAGTATCGCCACAGCCTTTTGACGCAGGTACAACTATTACCACAAAGAATCTTGGAGTTATACAGTCCTATTCAATCATCAGCGTTTCAGGAGCGCTTGTGGAGATTAAAAATGGTTTAAATACGGTTGAAGTCACACTTGGTGAAACAATTGCATCCGGCATTTATACTGTGATTATCACAACGGAAAAAGGTGTATATACAACCAGAATCATAAAAAAATAAAGAAGCATTCAACGCGTATTATTTGCTGTATTTCAAGAAAAGTTCTACAGCATTGTCTCCATTAGCGATATAATTCAATATACCCGTCGAATAAGACATAGCAATAGATATTCTTGATGTGCCTATAGCAATATCCTTAAGTCCGGCGATTATTACTAGACCCTTCCGGTATCTGTAATTCCCTCCGAATTCTATTAAATTCTGGAGGGTTACAATTCCAGCTATCTGCATATCATTTATTTGATATTTCTGATACCGGTACCAGAAATGTGTAGATAACTGAACATTCGGATTAATAAAAAATGAATATGAAATATTTAAATTATACTGCCTTTTCAATTCAAATATTTGTCCGATGGGGCTAAGTATTTTTTGAAATACCTGCTGGATAGAAGTACCCGCTTTTAGTTTTTTACCCACCAGCCAGACACCCAGGTTTCCGTCATAATTGAAATCAGAACCACCGGCGCTTGACTGCGTAGCTTTAAAAGCATAATTCACCATGCCAAAAGATAAACCACTGGACAGAAAATATCCAGTGGAAATTTTCACATGAAACGAATACACACCATAGGCTCTGTTCCTGCTGAAATAATCACCTTCACTGTTATTAAAAACCTGCATCCCTATAAAGTGTCTGTAATTCGACTGCTTGGATCCGATACGGAAATTTGCATCAAAATATGTCTGTCTGACACCTCGAAATACCCCTAATTGAGATTTATGTCCCATATGCATCAATATATCAGATGTGTCCGCATTGGCAGGATTAATAAGCTGGTAGTTCTGAAAAAACTGATCATACACATCAGGCATAATGGTACCATTTTGGCCTCGTGTAATAAAAGGACAAATGAAAATCGCAACGAAAAAAAAACGTTCAAATATGAAATTCATTAAACAAAACAACATGAATTCTGTTAATAATAAAATATTATATAGCTTTATTACTAAAATAACACATAAAAAGTTGTTACTTTTTGCAAAGTAATGTGTAGTAATACCAGTGGAGAATATTAGCAGAACAATTGTTGAATGTATTAAAAACAAGCAGAACGAAAAAGCACTGTCTTATCTGTATAGCCACACCCTAAAAAAGGTTACGAACTATATAATGCTCAATAGTGGTTCAAAAGATGAGGCTAATGATGTATTCCAGGATGCTGTAATTGTTTTTTTCAAATCTGTCATTGAAAACAAATTCGACCCGAATCTATCTGTTGATGCCTACATTTTTACAATCAGTAAAAATTTATGGATCAACATTGCCAAACGGAAAAGAAAACTTGCACATATAGCTATTGAGGATGATTTCCAATATACAGATTCGAAAGATCAGTTAAGTACACTGATTTCCAAAGAAAAAAGACATGCATTAGATCTGGCTTATAGTAAATTAAGTGAACCATGCAGAAAGTTATTGGGCATGGTCGCTTATGAGAAAATGAGTATGAAAGAGCTCCAGGAAAAAATGAACCTTACAAGTGAAAATGCTGCCAAAACAATGCATTACAGGTGCAAGAACGCTTTTCATAAAATTATTAAAGAGGATTCTGATTTATTAAATATTCTAAAGCCTTGAGACCAGAACTTGAACAATATTATCTGATTGACCGTTACCTTGAAAACAAGCTCACAGGCGAAGAACTGATTTCATTTGAAAATCAGCTTAGTCAGGATGCGCAGTTTTTAAAAAGGGTTGAGGAACAACGCATGATAAATGATTTTATACTTGAAGCTGAATTAAAAAGTGTACGCGCACAAATAGAGGCTGATTTAGCCGGCATGCAAAATCCTTCTTTCTTCAGAATGCATTGGAAGTGGATCACTGCAGGAACTTTTTTAATAGCAGGCATTTTATACTTTTCACTTTTAAATAAAAAAAGTATATCTCCGTCACAGGAGGCTCATTTGCATCAATCAATACGGAGTTCTCAAAGCACCTCTCTGAAACCCATTAGAGATGCTGATAAAACAGAAGAATTCACCCCTGTTGAAAAAGTCACTATTCATAAAACAAATAACAGTTCAATTAACCATGCTGGCATTCCGGATGAAATCAGAACCAGCGCTGACAGTATATTAAACAGCACAGTAATTGAACCTGTCATAAGTCGTGAGACTGCTGCAAATCCAGATGCGAAAAAAGAACACACGATACATGATTGCTCACTAACTGAAATAAGTTGTTCCATGACAACTGAAACATCGTGTTCCAATTCCCGTACAGGATCAATTTCAATTGAAAAAATATCCGGCGGACTGGAACCTTATTCTCTGACTTTAAATAATAAAAAAATTAAAGCAAAAAATATTTCCGAACTTGGCGCAGGAATATATACATTGAAAATAACTGACAAAAATGGCTGTTACAAAGAATACCAGACAATCGTATCAGAAAAAAATTGTATATCAGCCATACAACAAGGATCAAAATTCAACATTAATCCTGCCATTGGCGAAACATGCAGTATACCGTTTGACAGTAATAAAAGGGGAAACGTCATTATCTATAACAGAAGCGGCAAAATTATTTACAGAGATACAAATCCGGATAAAGATTATGCGGAATGGAACGGTACCGACGGTTATGGAGCCCTTGCAGAGCCAGGGCTTTATGTATATATTATTGAATATGAAGATGGCACAAAAATTACTGGTGAAGTGAATATCATGAGATAATGAAAAATACCAAATACATATCCTATCTGGCTTCTTTATGTTTTTATATAACAGTAATATTTACTGGATATGCACAAACGTATTACGCCATACCGGACCGGAACCTGCGTTCTATTTTAGTAAGAGACTATGCCTCGGTCATGACGAGCGATAGCTTATTAGACGTGGCTGCAGCCAGAGGTCTGGCACAATCCTTAAACCTTGATAACAGCAATATATCAAATGCAGATGGTCTGCAATTTTTTGAAAGCGCTGGTCTGCTGAAATTAAGGAATAATAATTTATCTGAAATTCCTCAGTTAAGTTCGATGAAAGGACTTAGAAGGGTGTATCTAAGTAACAACCATCTGAATGCATTACCTGATCTTTCTGCGCTTTATAAATTGATCGATTTGTATATTGTTAATAATAATATAACGGATCTAACACCCATAGCAGGTAAAAGCACATTACAGAATTTAACGTGTTCTGCAAACAACATTACAAACCTGCCGGATTTATCTGCTTTGATAAATCTTCAATGGCTGGTTATAAGCAACAACCCTATCCAGACATTACCTGACTTAAGCTTTAATACGAATTTAACCACGCTGGATGTAAGCAATACCAACATCACGTCGATACCAGGACTTCCTTCACTGGTTAACCTGAAAATACTGACTTGCGAAAACAATTCTTTTACAGATCTTTCCTTTTTAAATTCCAATACAACATTAACCACTCTTACAGCACAAAACAATTTACTAACATCCCTTCCTGATTTCAGCAATAAACCAGCATTAGCCAGTGTCAATATCTCCAATAACAATCTCACCTTTGAAGATATTATTCCCTTAACATTACTTCCTAATTTCTCCGCATTCACCTATTCGCCGCAGGCTGATTTGAGTCTGCCTTTATATTCTGATATACGGGAAGGTGATCATTTCTCTTATGAAGTTGTTCTTGACAATGGAATCAATTCTGATCAATTCGTATGGTATAAAAATAATGTACCGCTAATCACAAGCAACAGCGGATTGTATGCCTTTGCTCCTTCATTCATGAGTGATTCAGGTTATTATTCAGTATCGATTCAAAACAACAATGTACCAGGTCTTATATTAAAAACGAATACTGCAAAACTAAACGTTTACCCTTGCATAGAAATAAATAATCTGCAAATAAATATACTTAGTTCTGATTGCAGAGAAGGTTCAATCATTGATATGAATGGAACAACTATTTCAGGTGCAAGCTTGCCTTTACTATATACACTGCAGGCAGCAGGTTCCTCTAATAATATTCAGGCAACTTCAAATACTCAATTCAAAAATATTGCACCGGGTTTATATGTATTAAATGTAAAAGACTCAAAAAACTGCACGACATCAAAATCATTTACGGTAAATAAAAACAGCGATTGCCAGAATGTGTTTTCACCTAATGGAGACGGTATTATGGACTCTTATTTTATCCCCGATGCAGGCACTGCACAAATTTTCAATACATCCAGGAAGCTGATTAAAACATTATCCATTCCCGCTGAATGGGATGGTTCAACAGACAATGGAAGCATGGCTGATGCGGGTTATTATATCGTTATAATAAACGGAACAAAGACTATTGACATCAGTTTATTCAGGTAATCCCATAATCTGAATTTGATACGTATACGTTTGCACGAAAATACAATCCCTACTTTTATTCACTGCGATGTTCACAATTAAATGAGGCAACTCTTTTAAATTTTTCTGTTACTTTTTTTCATTCATTTTGTAATACGTGCAGACCGCTCATTGTTGTCGATCTTTTATTTCTTTATAAAGATCGGAGTGAAGTCTGTTATAATTCAAGATTTAGAATCCATTTATGAAAAAATCACTTCAGTCGGTTATACTCTTGCTATTGAGTATGTATGCATTTGCGCAAACACCAATACAATCTTACGATTGGAAAAATGTAACCATTCATGGAGGTGGTTATGTACCTGGTTTTGTATTTAATAAAGCTGGGAAAGATTTACTCTATGCCCGAACAGATGTTGGCGGTGCATACCGTTGGAATAATGCAACTAAAAAATGGATTTCGCTTTCTGATTTTATTACTTCACAAAATCAACTCGGGGTAATCAGTATTGCTGCAGACCCAAACGATTCGAACAGAGTCTACATGGCTACAGGCTTGTATACTAATAGTTGGGATCCGAATGGCATTCTTTACAGATCGAATGACAGAGGAGACAGCTGGACTCAGATAGAAGTCCCTTTTAAAGTTGGGGGAAATGAAATGAACCGAGGTAGTGGAGAGCGGCTTCAGGTAGACCCCAACATGAGTAACAAACTACTATTTGCTTCGCAGAAACAAGGTTTATTTCAAAGTCTTGATTACGGGAGCACATGGACTAAGATAACCACATTCCCAAAGAACAATTGTACCATGCTTGAGTTTGATGCATCTTCAGGCAATAAAGGTATTCCGACAAAAGATATTTATATCGGAACGTACGATCATCTGGCAAGCAAAGATACTACACAGGGTGGAATTTATAAAAGTTCGGATGGAGGCACAACATGGGTATACTGGACTGGCCAGCCTATTAAAGTAACACCGAAATCTTATGATAATCCTAAAATCAGTACCTGCGCCATATTGAACAACATGGCATTCGGAGGTGATTACATTTATATGGCATTTGGAAACGATCTTGCCCCGGGAACGAGCAATGGCTTCGTTTACAGATACACTAAAGCATCCAAAACATGGACATTGATTTCTCCATCACCAAGTTCACAGGGAGGCTACAACGGACTCTCTGTCCATCCGGCAAATCCTAATATCCTTATAGTTGGTACACTTGGCCATTGGTGGCCTACTTCAGACCGCTTATACATTACTTCCAACGCGGGTGCTTCATGGATTGATATCAGAACAAAGATGCAGGCTGATAATAAAAACACACCTCATGGAGGCGGCATGGGCTGGATGAGCGGTCTGAAAATAAATCCCAACAATCCTGATAACGCAGTGTTCGGATCCGGGAACGGACTCTGGATGACAAATAATTTATTAAAAGCGATTACAAACGATTCAACAAAATGGGTATATGAAAATGATAATTTTGAAGAAACTGTGCCATTGGATTTAGCATCGCCTCCATCCGGAGCGGCATTATTTAGTGGATTAGGCGACATAAAAGGATTTACACATCTTGACCTGAGCAAATCGCCTGCGAATACATTCAGTCAACATGGCAATACATATTCAATAGACTTTGCCGAAACAAACCCAAACATCGTTGTCCGTACACATGATGGAGGAAACCGGGCCAGCATTTCAAAAGATTTAGGTGTTACATGGACCGAATTCCCTGTGCAGGCGGCCGGTGGAGATACTAAAGTCAATTACATCTCTATTTCCCCGGATTCAAAAAATATTGTCTGGTCCCCGAGCGATGCCTTTGCATCCGTATCCATCAACAATGGAGCTTCATGGACAGTCTGTTCTGGTCTTGCAGGAAGTGTTTACCCAAAATCGGATCGGGTTAATTCTTCTATTTTCTATGCCATTCAAAATTCAAACGGACAGTTTTTCAAAAGTACTGATGGAGCAAAAACATTTTCAACAATCTTTGCTTTTCCATTTACGGGAGGTATGGAAGCCGTTCCGGTTTTTAGCAAAGAAGGTCACGTATGGGTAAGAGCAGCAACAAATGGACTGTATTATACAACAAATGGAGGAACTTCATTTACTAAAATAACTTCTATTGAAGAAGCATACGAGGTTTCTTTTGGGAAAGCAGCACCGGGATCCAACTACCCGGCAGTATTTATTTATGGAAAGGTAAATGGGGTTACAGGTTTATTCCGTTCAGATAATATAGGCAGCACCTGGATAAAAATCAATACAAAAAACCAGGAATTCGGAAGAGGGTACAGATGCATCTGCGGAGACCCAAAAGTGTATGGCCGACTATACATTACTACGGGAGGCAGAGGCATTTTATGTGGAGATACGAATGGCACAGGAGTTTGTTATGAAGCTAACTTAGATGAAAATCTGATCATATGTAAGCAATCCTTTACAACATTAAGTGCCAATATTCCCGTTTCCGGTTATTCCTATACATGGTACAAGAACGGATCAAAGCTCACATCAACTGCATCCTCATTAGTAACGAGTGAACCAGGAACCTATGAAGTTACTGCCAGCAAAGCCGGCTGTCCGGATACAAAAGATAATGTATCTGTTAAAAGCAAACTGTTAAATATCACGAGTCCTGCTATCTGTCAAGGGCAGGAAATTATTTTATCTGTTGACAAACCTTCTGTCTATGCATGGCTAAACAGCTCACAAGCCGCTTTAGATACCACAACACAGACATTCAAAGTAAGTCCTTCCGTTTCTACGGAATATTACGTAAAAGAAATTGCTGTTCAACAAAAAATCGTTGGCTTACCTGCATACACAACTGGTGGCTGGGGCTTGGGGGGAGCTTTTGATAATGCCCAGAATGTTGCCAGTCTGACAATTTTAGATGACACACGACTAAAAGGTATTTCTTTAAAAGTAAATGGAAACGGTACAAAAGGTGTGATACGTATTGTGGATACCAATGGCAATATTGTTACGTCAGGCACCATGTCAAATCTTAGTGCAGGCATGCAGGAAATACCTTTTGATTATCTGCTTCCCGCCGGCAAATATAAAATAGATGCTGTAGGAACCGTTGGTTCCATTCAATTTCAGACTGACCGCACCAATGCTGTATTCTCTATCCCCAATTATGTAATGTATGAACCTGTTGGTTGGGGATATGGCATTTTTTTTAATTTAAAATTTGAAACAGGAAATACATGTGCACCAACACCTGTTAAAGTGACTGTTATTCCGGCATCTGTGCCAACCATCACCGCTCCTGTCAAGTCTTTTTGCGCGGGTGGTTCGGTAGTGCTTACAGCAAGTACCGGTGCTTCATACAAATGGTTCAACGGCACCACCCAGGTGGGAACTGCTGCAACCTATACCGCAACAGCTGCGGGGGCTTATACCGTGGAAGTAACCAATAGTTCCGGT
>JAGKWN010000059.1 GCA_021151805.1 Cytophagaceae bacterium
TCCTAACACTTTAACTTTGACTGCAAATGGCTGTACAGGAACGGTTCAGGCAATTGTAGCCGTGAATACCTTAATTGTAAATGCTAACATTGTTTCAAATGTATTGTGTGCTGGCGGTAGCGAGGGCATCATCAACGTTACCGTAGGTGGCGGAACGTTCCCTTATACCTACAGTTTGAATAATGGTCCGTTCGGCAATCAGGATGTATTTACAGGTTTGTTTGCTATCATCAATCCAATAGGCAATGTTCCTATCTTTATAAGTTTTGTAGAACATTTAAGCAGACATGAACAAAAAGCGATAGCTTTGAAAGCTGTTACTGTAGGATTTATAATCCTGACCGTTTTTGTGGTTTTCGGTTATGCTTTATTCAACGTATTTGGTATAAGTATTCAGGCCTTCCGTATTACCGGAGGATTATTGATTTTAAAAGTGGGCTTTGACATGATCAATTCCAAACCCAGACATCTCAGTCCAGCATCATCAACTTCAGACACAAAAGACACCGGATTTGCGATCTCCCCTTTGGCAACACCAATATTGATCGGACCGGGAACCTTATCTACTGCAGTAAGTTTTGTAGGCGTTGGCAATAAAATAGAGAACAGCATCATTATCATCTTATCTTCCGGGGCAATATTAACAGTAACCTATTTTGTCTTTATTTCTTCGACAACATTAATTGAAAAAATAGGCAAAGAAGCGCTCAATGTAGTAACTAAAATCATGGGTTTGCTGATCGCATCAATCGGTATACAAATGATTCTTACTTCTATTGAAGAGTTTCTACACAATTGCAAATTATGAATGTATTCTATCTGTGTTTTATTATTTAGTATAAAAAATTCATTTTTTAATTCATAACTTATAATTCATAATTAAAAAACGTGACTTCAGTCCAACATATTCCCGGCGCTTCTTCAAGTCCGGAACAGCAGCAAATTGATAACAGGATCAATGAAGTCAAACAGCTTCAGGAAGAATTAAAGCATTTACAAACTGCAATCCCTGAAGCGATTGCACTATACCAAAAGACAGTCTCTCCTATTGCTGAAAAGATCCGTCTGCTGCAAAAAGAAAAACTCATTGCACTTGATATTTATATTCACGAAATAAAATTCTCAAAGCGTGAGCGTGAGATCGTTGATATGTATATGTGTACAGAGATTGAACAATGGACCTATGAGCACGGTAACGATAGTGAATTAGAAGATCTTTTCAGTACCTATGCACACATGCCTTTTGAGGAACATGTGCGAAAAACGAATACCCCTTTTCATGATTTCTTTTCAGATGAATCAAATTTTATGGATGAGGATACTTCAGAAAAGAAATCAAAAAAGAAAAGTGCTGCTGAACGCAAAGCTGAAAAAGAGAAAGTATTGCAGCAGGAACATCGTAAAAAATCGATACGCGCCATTTATATTGACCTCATAAAAACCTTTCACCCTGATACCGAACAAGACGCAGAAAAAAAACAGGAGAAAGAAGAGATCAGCAAGAAGATCACCGAAGCATATGGCAACAACGATTTATATACACTATTAAATCTGGAAACTCAATTCTTAGAGCAACAAACAAACCGTCTACACAGTATGAAGAGTGAAACGGTGAAAAGCTATCTGACTATGCTCGACAATCAGATAAAAGAATTAAAGCAAAGTATACGTGAATATAAAAATGATCACGATGCTTTGTTCGTTGACATGTGTAAGCCCAATGCAAAACCGGACAAACATTTACGCAAAATCAAGAAAGAGCTGCAGGAAGGCGTTCAGATACTAAGTCAGCAGGTTATGATTTTACAACATGTAGATGCCGGCATCAAAACGGATCTGCTATTTGAAATGGAGAGGCAAAACGGACGAAGACGATAATACCGTTACAAATCATCAGAGTTTTCATCCTCATTTTTTAATTCATCAAGCAATTTTTCCATACTATCATCCAGTTGAAGATTGTTTCCGGAAAATTTTTCTATGTGGGTAATAATTTCTTCTGCATCCCATGAAGTTACATTCAAACCAAAACGAATGTATTTTCCTTTACAAAAAAACTCAAGTGTACCGTCTTTAATAACATGTTGAAGTTGTTTCTCTGCTGTTTGGGCGCCCAGATAATCGAAATCATTAACTTTCAAAGCATGTTCCGTAAATGTATTTCCTCCGGCAAATCTAAAATGAGCAATATCAGATAATGAGTATATCTTAATCCTATTACTAAACAATGTTTGCGTACGAAGAGACAGATTGGTTTTATCTACTTCTACAATTTCTTTTTTAAATGTTTTATTCAACCAGATTACACCAGCACTTATAGAGCCTATACCTATGATCATTTTATGGGGCTTTCTAAAGGAAACATCCATTGACATATCATATAAAGAAACACCCACACCCACCACAATTACTATGGATATTATAAGAAAAAAATATCTCCAGAATGGTGAAATATTATTTGAAATCACCAATACCAAACGATCAGCTGTTTGAGTAAAAGAAATACGTTCACTTATACGCTGCATAATGTTTTACAGATTTTATTAAAAAAATTACCATTCTGTATGATAAAACTTACCTGAAGCGTCTCCCACTTTCTGATACGTATGTGCACCAAAATAATCCCGTTGGGCCTGTATGATATTCGCGGTTGCATAATTACCTGTAAGGGTATTCAATTGATCCAGCGCAGCCAGATGCGAAGGAATAGATAAATCATATTGCAATGCGCTAATGACAAAATTTTTCAATGCTGGTTTATACGCTTTAGTTATAGATACTATTTTCTCATCCTCAAAAATATTCTGTTTCTTTTTCAGTACTGAAATCAATTCTTCCATAAAAACGCTTCTGATTATACAGCCGTTTGTCCAGACACGGGCAATCTCAGAATAATTCAGATTCCATTTAAAGGTATCCGAAGCTGTATGGATCAACATAAAGCCTTGCTGATGATTGGCAATACGCGCAAGTTGGTATGCAGACTTAATTTCATCTAATACTATAACAGGAATATCTTTTACAGAAGACTGCTCTAAATGAATCAACATTTTTTCTTTCACCGTCGATACATAGCGGGCAAAAAGTGCTGAAGTAATAAGTGTTGCCGGTTGTCCAAGTTCAGAAGCGGCAATCGTAGCCCAGTTGCCCGTACCTTTATTCCCAGCTTTATCCAGGATAAGATCAATCAGCCAGTCATTGCCTTCTTTCTTTACGACAAGTGCTGCTGTAATACCCAACAGATAACTGCTTAATTCACCCTTATTCCATTCAGAAAAAACAGCAGAGATTTGAGGAGGCTGCATTTTCATTGCATATCGTAGGTAAGCATATACTTCTGCGATCAGCTGCATTTCGGCATATTCAATACCATTATGAACCATCTTAACAAAATGCCCCGAACCATCTTTACCAATGTAACTGCAGCACGCATCTCCATGTTTATCTTTGGCTGCAATCAAGGTTAAATATTCCCCAACCAACTTATAAGCCTCGGGAGCACCTGAAGGCATGATCGATGGGCCTTTCAATGCACCTTCTTCTCCTCCGGATACACCAGCGCCAATGAAATGTATGCCGCAGGATTTTAAAAATTCAATACGCCTCTTGGTATCGCCATAATACGAATTCCCACCATCTATAATCACATCGCCTGCGTTCAGATATGGCACAAGCTCATTGATAAAAGTATCTGTTTCTTCCCCGGCTTTGATCATTAAAAAAATCTTTCGTGGAGTTGCCAGTGATTCTGCAAAAAATTTTAAATCTTCAAAACCTTTGGCCGTTTGCAGCTCCTCATATTCTGCAATGCATTTCTCTGCCACCTGTTCTTCAGAGCCTGCAACAAAACGATTATACAAGGATAATATAACGCCATTCCGGGAAAAATTTCTCGCCAGGCTTTTCCCCATTACCCCAAGTCCTACCAGACCAAAATCTGACTTTGT
This sequence comes from Cytophagaceae bacterium, assembly GCA_021151805.1. Lineage (GTDB taxonomy): Bacteria > Bacteroidota > Bacteroidia > Cytophagales > Cytophagaceae > Cytophaga. The sequence goes on from JAGKWN010000059.1 coordinate 3,948, forward strand.
TAATCTTTTCACAATTGTATGAATAATAGTATTTGTATCTAATGTTATATCTATATCAATAGCAGTAGATGGTTCTTCCAGAATTTCAAACTGCGATTGCAAAAGTGTTGAAGGCATAAAGTGTCCTTCTCTGTTTTTCAACCGTAGCCCGATTGTATCTACATCTCCTTTAAGATAAATCCATACTACAGTATCTTCAATCTGTTGTACCAAGATCCTACGATAAGATTCTTTCAATGCTGAACAGGCAAAAACTACGGAGCGTCCTTTCGTAAAAGATTCTTTTATCTGTTTATTAATATCTAACAACCAGCTATAGCGATCTTCATCTGTCAACGGAATACCCGCAGCCATTTTTTCAATATTCATTAGGGGGTGAAAAGCATCACCATCAAAGAAATCAATCTTCAATATTTCGGCGAGCATTTTACCAATGGTTGTTTTGCCACAACCCGAAACTCCCATAACAATATATGCCTTATTTTTCATTGTACTTTATCTGCTCTCCAAATTTAATCTTCATGTTACAAATTAAATCCATACACTCAAAAACAACACGCCAATCAACCCCATTACAGATACAATGCTTTCCATGATTGTCCAGGATAGAAACGTATCTTTAACAGACACATTGAAATATTCTTTAAACATCCAAAATCCAGTATCATTCACATGTGAGCAAAAAATACTTCCGGCACCGATAGCAAGAACCATCAGGTTTGGATCGGCATGCATATGCCCCATCAACGGTGCAATAATTCCTGCTGTTGTTAAACCTGCTACCGTGGCTGAACCAAGACACAAACGTATAATTGCGGCGATCAGCCAACCAAGAATCAACGGATTTATTTGTAATGCTTGAAAATATACACCAATTGCATCGCTCAGTTTACTATCAATAAGTATCTGTTTCAGTCCGCCTGATGCACCAATAATCAATATAATCATGGCGATGTCTTTGATGCCCGATTCATAAGCATTCATAACATGCTTCATACTTGCTCCCTGAGAGATACCCAATGTAAAGGTCACAACAATCAAAGAAAGCAGCATCAATATGGATGGTTCTTTGATAAATAAAAGAACCTGAATAAACAATTTATCTTCTGCAATAAAAGAAAGGGCAAATGTAACAAGTAATAAAAATACCGGAAGTAACGCCGATGTGATGCTGTTGAATATTCCTGGTAAGGTATGCGCTGTAGCGGTATGTTCAACCAAAGGTAATTCACCTTGCGGTTGAATATTTTTCAAAGTACGTGCAAAAACAGGTCCGGCCAGAATAATGGCCGGTATAGCAACAGCTATTCCGTATAGGAACGTTTTAATCATGCTTGCCTGAAATGTGTCAATTAGTGATGCAGGTGAAGGGTGTGGCGGCAGCAGACTGTGAGCAACCGATAATGCAGCGAGCATAGGAATACCGACATACACAGCAGGTAATTTATACCGATATACCAATGTGAACACTATGGGTATGATCAATACAAAACCAACATTATAAAACAATGGAATACCAATGATCAAACCCGTCAGTAGTAACCCCCACTGCAAATATTTTTCACCGAATACATCTATGATCCTATCTGAAATAACAGTTGCGGCACCACTTTCTGCTACCAGTTTACCGATCATGGCTCCAGCTGTTAATGTAACAAGAATCCCTCCCAGCATATCCCCAATTCCTTTCTGAAAAGATTGTACAATATTACCTAAAGGCATATCCAATAATATTCCTGCAAAAATGGTTACCAGAATAAATGATATAAATGGAGACAACTTGAATACAGCTGTCAATAAAATCAATGAACCAATAATTACCAGTAAAATAAAAAGCAGAGACATATTCTTCTTGTATAAGGTATTTAATGAAAGCAATTAAAATTCCAGTCGATCACAGTAATAGGTGTCCGCCAATTGAAAGATTAATTCTTTTTTATAAAGATCGTATTTAATCCAATTCAGTGTTGAACAAAACTCTTCTTCATAATAAAATAACCCTGTGCTGGAATAAAAGTGAACAGGAAGTAGTAAAGCGGTAAGGGTGTCAAGTATGAACTGTGACTGAATAGTATCTATATTCTGATATTTGATATACACAAGATGTACATTTCCATCAATGGTAAATGTGTAATAGTCTGCTTTGAAACCAAATGAACCGGCTTTAAAGATGTACTGCTTTTCTATATGTTTTGTCCTGTCAAATGAATAATAGGTTTTTCGTTTTGATACGGAATCAACTGTAATGGAATCCGGAAAAGGTGTTCCGAATTTTATATTCAAAAAAGATGCAGCGTTTTTATTAAATCTGTTTGTAATATTATCATGCTGCTGTCCGAAACAGACAGAAACAGACAACCAGAAAAATACAATATACCTCATGTGCATTCTTATTTTTTCTTCGCTAATGTATGGGGAATAGGAAGATCAAGTTTCAGTTCTTTATTCAACTTTTCGATAAAATAAGCTGATAGCAAAGGTGATTCAAGTTCTACATTCTGATGCACAAAAAAATACAGTTCATTTAAGCCTTCTTTCCGCCATATTTTAATACGCTTGATCCAATCATCCAGCCGCGCATAATCACTTTCATGATTGGCGCCAACATAGCGTACAAATGCTTTATCAGAGGTAAGCCGCATATGCATGATATCTCTTCGTGCAGCTGTATCAACCAACACGAAGGTCTTTTTGTATTTAACAAGCAACGCATGTAATGCATCGCCAACAGCTTTATCTTGATACCATTCTTCGTTCCGCAGTTCAATAGCCAAAGGTATTGCCACGGGAAATTTTTTAATGAATGCTTCCAGGCGTGCAATATCTTTCGGTTTAAAATTATCGTGCATCTGTAAAAAACACATACCCAGTTTTTCTTCAAACAGAACAACGGCATCGCAAAACTCTGCTGTAACAGTATCTACATCAATCAGCCGTTTGAAATGACTGATTGTATTGGGAAGCTTTGGAAAAAATTTAAAGTCTGCCGTTGCCTTTTCTTTCCAGGTTTCAACCTGCTCTTTTGATGGCGACTTGTAAAATGTTGCATTTAATTCGATGCTGTTGAATTGTGTGGAATAGTATGCCAGTTCATCTTTTGTTCCTTTGGGATAAAAGTTCTTCAGATCTGTTTTATTCCATTTTGCACACCCTACATACACATTAAAATTCTTTGCGGGTTTTGCCTGCGAAAGAACCTTTTTCGTATCTGCGTGATCTTTTGGCAGGGTAAAGTCAATCTCTTCCGGGTTATCTGTTTTTCCGAATTGCATAACAGGTAAAATTTAGTTGCAATATATGCTTATTAAAAGATAGAGAAAATAGTTGTAAAAACAGTGATTTATAATGTATCTCTATGATTTCCCCCTTACTTACCCATACTATTTCATACCGTTATACAGGAGATTGCCCCGGCATAACCCAGAGCTAACTACGGGTGAACTACGGGTGAACTACGGGTGAACTACGGATAAACTACGGCTGAACTACGGGTGAAGCATTTGTGAAGACTAAAAATATACCGGGCTGGGATCAGCTAAAAATACAGCATTACTGCTGATTATTACAAAGATACAAGTCCGGAATATTTTTTCAAACAGTCCGGACTTGTTTATTAATTAATGACTCCAGTTGTATTGATCGAGATTTTCAACTGCAGCTTGTAATAACTGAATACTCAATTCTACGTCCTGCTTATGCACCATTTCAATTACCTGGTGTATATGTCTTGTAGGAATAGAAATAGCACCTGCAATGGATCCGTTCTTACCGTTACGCTGTAACGGCGCGGTATCTGTACCACCGGCAACAAGAATCTCAGGCTGCCAGGTTATATTTTTATCCTGTGCCTGTTTCTTTAGATAAGCTACCATTCTGTAATCACAGATTGTAGAAGAATCTAAAATTTTGATGGCTGTCCCCTTGCCAAGTTCCGTACATTTTTCATAGGCACGTGCGCCCGGCACATCGTATGCAATTGTTGTATCCAACGCAATTGCAAAATCCGGATTAATGCTGTGCGCAGCAACACCTGCACCACGCAAACCAACTTCTTCTTGTACTGTAAACACTGCATAAAAATCATATGGCACTTGCGAATGTTGCAACGCGCGTAGTGTTTCAATCAGAATAAAGACAGAGATACGGTTATCCAACGATTTACAGTTGATACAATCTCCCATCTCAATCAAGGAACGCTCACGTGTAACCGTATCACCAATGCTTATGTATTGCTCAACCTCTTCTTTCTTCATTCCAAGATCAATAAAGAAATCTTCGATCTTTGCCGGCTTGTTTCTTTCTTCAGGTGTCATTACGTGAATGGGTTTTGCCCCCATCACACCCACCAGGTCTTTTTTACCATGCACAATAACACGCTGTGCAGTTAATGTTTTCGGATCAAAACCACCCAAGGTCTGAAAACGAATAAAACCTTGCTCATCAATATGGGAAACAATAAACCCGATTTCATCCATATGGGCAGCAGCCATTACTTTTTTATTTTCCGGGTTGCGCACACCTTTTTTCAAGGCAAACACATTTCCGATATTATCCACCCAGATATGATCCGCTAAATGTTGAACTTCTTTTAATACCAAAGCTCTTACAGCCTGCTCATAGCCTGGCACGCCTGGTGTTTCGCAAATATTTCTAAGTAAATTAATATCCATTTAAGTAATACGTTTAAAGTAATGTGTAATAAGAACTGAAATATAAATAGTAAGTCTTTCGTATAAAAGTAAGACTTCCATTTATTATAAAAAAAAAGCCCTCTGAAAAAATTTCAAAGGGCTTTTCCTATTCTGTATGATTGTTATTCAACAACGCCTAGTTTTAAGCTATTCGCAAGCTGGATATCCGCCATGGGCATAGAAGCCGTAGTGACATAAATATCTCCTTTCTTCAAAAGGCCGCTAGCAACAAGACTCTTCTTAACCGCTTCGATCGATTCATCCGTAGTAGTAAACTTTTCGAATTTAAATGCCTGAACACCCCAAACCAAATTCATCTGGTTCATCAATTGTTCGTTAGGTGTTGCAATGTAGATATTTGCTTTAGGTCTGTGGCTTGCAATTCTGAATGCAGAGTAACCAGACTGAGACAAACCAATAATTGCTTTCGCGTTTACTTTATCAGCTAATTCACATGCAGATGCAATTACACTATCGCTATTATTTTCAATATCATCATTTGTTGGCTTATTGTAGATATCAGCTTCTTTTTCTACTGCCTGACAGATGCGAGTCATTGATTTCACTGTAAGTACAGGATATGCTCCTGAAGCTGTTTCAGCAGACAACATGATTGTATCAGCACCATCAATAATTGCATTCGCAACATCACTTGCCTCTGCACGTGTAGGACGAGCATTTGAAATCATGCTCTCCATCATTTGTGTAGCTACAATTACCGGCTTACCTAATTCATTACATTTTCTGATGATCATTTTCTGAATCATTGGTACATCTTCCATCTGAAGCTCAACACCAAGATCACCACGGGCAACCATAATTGCATCAGATGCTTCGATGATAGCATCAATATCTTTCACTGCTTCCGGTTTTTCAACCTTTGCAATTACTTTAGAATTTTTACCATGTTCTTTAACGATTGCTTTTAATTCATTTAAATCAATAGCATTACGAACAAATGACAATGCGATCCAGTCAACATCATTCTTAAGACCGAATAATAAATCTTCTTTATCTTTATCTGTTAAGGAAGGTTCTGACACCAATGTGTTCGGAAGGTTGATACCTTTACGTGATTTTAAGATACCACCATAGATAACAACACAAGTAACTTCGCCATTACCTGTTTCTAATACTTTTAATTCAATATTACCATCATCAATTAAAATAGCATCGCCTTTTTTAACATCAGATGTAAGCATTTTATATGAAGTACTAATTTTATCTTTAGTACCTAACATTTTTTCTTTTGTAATAACAATCTTAGCTCCTTCAACAAGTTCCACTCCGTTATTTTCAACTTCATCTGTACGGATTTTAGGACCTTGTAAATCCTGAAGAATTGCAATGTTAACACCTTGTTCTTTTCTGATTTCGCGGATCGCGTTAATTACACCTTGATGTACGTCATGAGTTCCATGAGAAAAATTCAATCTGAAAATGTTCGCACCAGCTTGAACCAACTCCCACAACTTCTCCTTCGTGTTACATGCCGGGCCTACAGTTGCAATAATCTTTGTTTTCTTGTTTACCATATAACATTAAATAAATATTAGATTATCCTTAGACTTCAATTCAGTTACATCTATTACTTTAATGTATTGAATTGCAGAACAGGTTTGTAATTGTTCCTTCATCCATTCTTCGTCAAATATACCACCTTCATCCATAATATGAATGAAATAATCATAATCCTTTAACTCAGGAATAAGGTAAGGTTTGGCAATATTACTAAATTCAATTGATTTATTTTTCAAAAGTCGTAACTGACTATATTCAGTAAAATATAGATAAGTGCTAACCAATATGTTACAATCATTTTGAAATTGTAAATTTATATCTTCAGCCTTAATCAGGTGGATTTTTAGTATCTGATTGATATTCCAGGCAAGCTTATACTCCTTTGCTGAGGAGATAATCCCGATCATTTTAAATGAATAATCAAAATCAACAACAAGTTTATTGCTTTTCATTTTTGATAGATCTTAACTCGTTTTTTTATCGATTTCACTTAACTAAAGTAAAGTGTTAATAAATTCTTTACAGTATTCGTTTTTTAAGAACATGTAAATTTAGAAGGAAATAGAGGATTTTTGAATCATTTTTAAAAACTTTAAAAAAGATTCCAGAAAATAGTTTGACAAACTAGCATAAAATGTATTTCTTTGCCCCCGTGTTTTACTAAAAAATGTAAAAAAATGTCAGAAATCGCACAAAAAGTAAAAAGCATCATCGTTGAGAAGTTAGGTGTTGAAGAGTCAGAAGTTACTACTGAAGCAAGTTTCACTAATGATCTAGGTGCTGATTCATTAGATACTGTTGAACTTATCATGGAATTTGAAAAAGAGTTCAACATTTCTATCCCAGACGAACAAGCTGAAAACATCACTACTGTTGGTCAGGCTATTGCTTACTTAGAGCAACACGTAAAATAATTTAACTAAATCATTAATTTAAATCCGGTAAATTCATATCATGAATTTAAAAAGAGTTGTTGTTACAGGGCTAGGTTCATTAACACCCATTGGAAATACTGTTCCTGAATATTGGGATTCTCTAATAAAAGGTGTCAGTGGTGCTGCTCTCATTACAAAATTCAATCCGGAGAAACACAAAACGAAGTTTGCGTGTGAGGTTAAGAACTTTAATGTTGATGACTTCATTGAAAAAAAGGAAGCCCGCAAAATGGATCCTTTCACGCAGTACGCAGTTGTTGTGGCCGACGAAGCGATCAAAGATGCTGGGATTACAGCAGATTTAGATCATGACAGAATCGGCGTGATTTGGGGAGCCGGCATCGGTGGCCTTAAGACATTTGAGGATGAAGTATCAGCTTTTGCTAAAGGAGACGGAACACCACGTTTCAATCCTTTCTTTATCCCAAAAATGATTATTGACATCAGTGCTGGCTACATTTCTATTAGAAATGGTTTCCGTGGCCCTAATTTTTCTACTGTTTCGGCATGTGCATCCTCTTCAAATGCAATTCTTGATGCCTTTAACTACATCCGTTTAAATAAAGCGAATATTATTATTGCTGGTGGTTCTGAAGCTGCAGTTGTAGAATCAGGTATCGGTGGTTTTAATGCATGCAGAGCTTTGTCTGAAAGAAACGACGATCCGGCAACGGCTTCCCGTCCATTCGATAAAGACCGCGATGGCTTTGTTATGGGTGAAGGTGCTGGTGCTCTTGTACTAGAAGAATACGAACATGCGAAAGCACGTGGAGCAAAAATTTATTGTGAAGTTATCGGTGGAGGAATGTCTGCTGATGCTTACCATTTAACGGCTCCGCATCCGGAAGGTCTTGGAGCGAAAAATGTAATGTTAAACGCTATTAGTGATGCAGAAATCGCTAAAGAAGATGTTGATTACATTAACGTTCATGGTACTTCTACCCCACTTGGCGATATTGCAGAGGTTACAGCTATCCAGGCTGTCTTTGGCGAACAAGCTTATAAGTTAAACATCAGTTCTACAAAATCAATGACTGGTCACTTACTTGGAGCTGCTGGCGCAATTGAATCCATTGCAACAATTTTAGCTATCAAGAATCAGATTATTCCACCGACAATCAATAACCAAAACCGTGATGAGGCTTTTGATGCAAGATTAAAACTTACATTGAACAAAGCTGAAAAACGTGAAGTAAAGGTTGCAATGTGTAACACATTCGGTTTCGGAGGACATAACTGCTCTATCGTTTTCCGCAAAATCGATTAAAGGTTTGTTTTTCACAGGAAAACAACTGAATTTAATCCGACACTTCTTTAGATCAAAAGAGGATAAAATCCTCTCCAAAAAAATTCGCTACGTTACCGGAATGTGGCCTGGAAACTTGCATCTATACCAAATGGCGATTGTGCATACTTCCGCCGCTGATGAAAATGAAGCAGGTATCAAGGAGTCCTATGAACGACTGGAATACCTGGGTGATTCTATTTTGGGTGCTGTCGTTGCGGAATATCTTTTTAAACGTTTTCCTTTCAAAGACGAAGGATTCTTAACAGAAATCCGAAGCCGGATTGTCAATCGTGAAGTTTTAAACCAGGTTGGTAAAGATCTTGGTCTTTCAGAGATTGTTGTTTTCAACGGACGCAAAGGTAAGCAAGGACACAAATCTCTTTACGGCGATGTTGTGGAAGCCATTGTAGGCGCAGTATATCTGGATAAAGGCTTTGACATGGCCAAACAATTTATCCTGAAAAAAATTGTCAATACTCAGATCAATGTCGACTCCATCATTCAGAATAATAAAAACTTTAAAAGTATTTTGTTGGAATGGTGCCAGAAAGAAAATAAAAAACTGGAGTTCGTAATTATTGAAGAAAGCGGCCACCGTCATCAAAAAGTTTTCAAAGCGGAAGTACGTATAGCAGACGAAAGCAAAGGTCAGGGTATTGGTTTTAGTAAGAAAAAAGCAGAACAAAATGCTGCTGAAATAGCCTGCAACGAATTGGATTTAAAATAAATTCTCAGCGTCATGAGATTCATTTTTATAATCACTTCTTTCTTATTTTTTACAAACCTTGTGCAAGCACAGGACGAGGGATCTGTTACTATCAAACGAAATAAACCACGCGCAGATACCAATTACATTAAAAGTTATAAAGACTATCTCGCTCTCGGCGTATTCATAGCCGCTCCGGTCAATACCTTAACATTAACACCTAAAGATTCGCTAATCAAGCCAACAGAGTATAAAACAAATCTGTCGAGTGTGATTGGCTTTACGGGATCATACAAAAGCATGACAGCTTCCATTGGTTTCAGAATCCCTGTAGAACCTGACCTTACAAGCAAATACGGCACAACAAAATTCAAAGCCTTTGCTATTGGAACACAAAAGACAAAATTCTCGCTGCGTTTTGATTACAGAAAAGTTGCCGGATTTTATAACGGCGATTCTTTAATACAAATTCCCGGATCAACAGAAACCTATTTCAAACGAAGCGATGTAGAGTCTCGTCAATTCATGGTTTCCGGACTTTACAATTTTAGCTGGAAAAAATATTCTTATCAATCTTCTTTTAACTTTTCAGAACACCAGTTAAAAACCCGGGTTGGTTTTATTATGAAATCATCCATAAGCTTTAACCGTTTGAATTCAGATTCCAGTCTGATTAATTTGAATAAAACGGCAACAGACCAACAAAAAGTTCAACAGCTGAATTATACATCCTTTTTGATAGGACCTGGCATGGGCTTAAATGTTGTTATAGCCAAGCGTGTTTACTTTTCTATGATGCTCTTTTTATCTTTCGACTATGTCAGCTACGCGTTTGTAAGCAACGACAATACAAAGAGCAGGAACGAAAGCTTAACAGGATTCTTTGAAGGTAGAATGGCTCTGGGATATCATTCCAAGCGATTCTATGCAGGTTTAAAATTCGTTGGAGATAAAGTAGCTGTACAGACAACCGATTATAAAGTAGAAAATTTATTTGGCGCCGTTACGCTAGATGTAGGCTATCGTTTTAACGCACCAGGTATATTGAAAAAAGTATACGAAAAGACATTCACTAAATTTTTAGGATTGTAGTTATTGCTTTTCTTCCGGCAGCGGTTTCATTTCCTGCTCCACCCGATCGCTGCAGCAATCACCAAAGTGTACGGAATTAAGCCACTCTTCATCCGTGATAAACTCCTCCTTCTTTTCAATCAATAAAGGCTTACACCAGGTACAAGACGTACCATCTTCCATAAATTCGCGTCCTTCACAGGAAGGACATAAATAACCACAAGTAGCCATAGAATCAGAACTAATATTTCCAGCAATTAGTTTCAATATACTTATTAATCCTTTAGTTTTACAGGAATAAACTAAATACTACATGGACGCTTTCGCAATAAAATCATTGATCATCGGCATCTTGGTTTTCGACTTTTTAGTTGAACGGATCCTTGATTATCTGAATATTAAAAATCTCAATGCCCCCCTTCCAAAAAATGTTGCCGATGTATATGACACTGCTGAATATGCAAAATCACAGGCCTACCAGAAAGAAAAGGAAAAGGTGGAACAGTTTCAATCTTACTTTCAGTTTGCCTTGTATATCTTACTGCTTACTCAAGGCTATTTAGGTGGTCTGTATGACTATATCAAAAGCTATGTAGAAGCTTCTTCGGTTTTCAGTCAAGCCTCTTTCTATGCAGCTAATTTACTGTTTTTCGGAGTTTTGTTTATTGTAAGCGATATTCTATCTACTCCCTTTGCCTGGTATAATACATTTGTTGTAGAAGAAAAATACGGTTTCAATAAAAGTACGGTAAAGCTTTTCATTACAGATAAATTGAAAGGTTACCTGCTTGCAATCATTATCGGTGGTATCATCATTTCATTATTGCTATTTTTAATTCAAAGCCTTGGCACCTCTTTCTGGTGGATCTTCTGGCTAATCATCAGTGTATTGATTGTTTGCATGAACATGTTCTACACGAGTCTGCTGCTGCCTTTATTCAATAAATTAACACCACTGGGCGATGGTGAATTAAAGGATGCGATTCAGGCATATTGTTCCAAAGAAAACTTTCCTGTTGACAATATCTACATCATGGATGGTTCAAAGCGTTCCAATAAAGCCAATGCCTTTTTCTCTGGTTTCGGTAAAAAGAAAAAGATCGTACTGTTTGATACATTAGTAGATCAGCATTCTATCCCTGAACTCATCGCAATATTGGCGCACGAAGCAGGACACTTCAAAAAGAAACATATTATTCAGATGATGGTCCTTTCTGTACTGCAGATTGGTGTGTATTTGTTTTTACTATCACTACTAATCAACAATGAAAATCTTTCTCTTGCCATGGGTGCACAAGGTAACAGCGTTGCATTAAACCTAATCGGTTTCGGACTTCTATTCTCTCCTGTCTCAAGCATTACAGGTATTATGGTAAATCTGTTATCAAGAAAAAATGAATATGAAGCAGACGCATTTGCTGCAAAGACTTCAAGTGCTGCAGATTTAGGTATTGCACTTAAAAATTTAAGCAAGAAAAATTTAAGCAATCTTACTCCACACCCGGCTTATGTTTTCTTACATTATTCGCACCCTCCGGTAACACAGCGTTTAGATGCGATGGGCATAAAATAGTTACTAGTCACTAGGTGCTAGTCACTAGATAGTACAAACAAAAAAGCAGAACAATTCTTCTGCTTTTTTGTTTGTACTATCTATTCCATTTTCATTTCTTACTTTTCACGTTTCTATTATTGTTGTTCTGTATACTTTGTACTCAGTACTTTTGTCTAGTACCTAGAACCTAGCAACTAGCAGCTCCTAATTTTGCATTTTTCCACTATTCACCTGCTTTAATTCAATAATTATTAATAATAGATTATAAAATTCTTGTATCAAAATTTAAATCTGCTTTCTTTATGTAACGAACAAATATTATCCTGCATCCCTTTTATCACAAATTCTTATGGCAATTAAAGTAGCGATCAACCACAAAACGACTTATGCCTATGACAGGCTTGTTACCTTATCGCCTCACACCTTCAGGTTAAGACCTGCAAGTCACTCGCGAACGGCCATTGAAGCATACTCATTCAAAGTAAGTCCGGCGAATCACTTTATCAACTGGCAGCAGGACCCGTTTGGCAACTATATGGCAAGAGTTGTCTTTCCTGAGCAAACCAAAGAATTAAGTGTTGAAGTGGAAGTTATTGCGAACATGGTTGTGATAAATCCATTTGATTTTTTTGTAGAAGAATCTGCCAGCAAATTTCCTTTTGAATATAACGGACAATTAATAAAAGAACTTCAGCCTTATCTGGAACTGAAAGATGACGGGCCCTTGCTCGACGCCTGGATGAAAACAGTAAGCCTTGAATCTATTGAGATCGTAGACTTCCTCGTTTACATCAACCAGAAAGTTTATAAGGATATCAATTATTCCATTCGGATGGAAGCTGGTGTACAAACACCTGATGAAACATTAAACTTAGCTCTGGGTTCGTGTAGGGACTCTGCCTGGTTACTGGTTCAGGCCTTACGTAGATTGGGGCTTGCAGCCCGTTTTGTTTCCGGATATTTGGTACAACTAAAGGCCGATATTGAAGCATTAGACGGTCCTTCAGGGCCTATACAAGACTTCACGGATCTGCATGCATGGACAGAAGTATACGTTCCCGGAGCCGGCTGGATCGGCCTGGATCCTACCTCCGGCCTATTTGCCGGCGAAGGTCACATTCCATTAGCCTGTACACCTGATTATGTAAGTGCAGCCCCCGTTGTAGGTGCTACCTCCAAATGCGAAACAACATTCTCTTTTTCAAATGTTGTAACCCGTATCCACGAAGACCCGCGTGTTACCAAACCTTACTCAGAAGAAGAATGGACTGCGATCAACGCACTCGGCATGATGATCGATTACGAATATCAGAAAGGAGATGTTCGTTTAACCATGGGGGGCGAACCAACCTTCGTATCCATTGATGATATGGAATCAGCGCAATGGAATACAGAAGCAGATGGTGCAGATAAACGGATTCTTTCACACGAATTATTATTACGACTGCGTGCAAGATTCGGTCCGGGTGGCATGCTCCACTACGGCCAAGGCAAATGGTATCCCGGAGAACCGCTCCCACGCTGGCAGTATGGTTTATTCTGGCGCAAAGACGGCTTACCTATGTGGAAGAATACAGCCTTACTTGCACTTGAGAACAACAAGAAAAAATATACGCACATCGATGCGGAAGTATTTATAAATGAACTGAGCAAAGCACTGGCAGTACCAGCTGCAGATATATCTCCGGTATATGAAGATATCTTTTACTTTTTATGGACAGAAGGAAAGATTCCGGTGAATATTGACCCGATGAGCTTCACGTTGAAAGATCCTATTGAGCGCAGAACACTGACACAGCTTCTGGACAAAGGGCTGGAAACACCGGCTGGCTTTGTTCTTCCTCTGGAATGGAGCCATACAAAGAACACCTGGAGAAGCTCCAAGTGGCGAATGAAACGTGATGAGATATTTCTGATACCTGGCAACTCGCCTGTTGGTTTACGGCTACCGTTGGATTCACTTTCAAAACTTGCAGCAGAATATACTCCGCATGAGGTTGAGCGCAGCACATTTGAAACACTTCAATACCTACAGAATGATTATACGGATATTGTAAAAGCCAGATATGGTACAATCACAGAACATGAGGGCAGTGCGATCCGCAGAAAAATCGAGGAAGCTGTTGAGGAAGAAAAGAAAACATCAAAACATAAAAAGATTGACGTTCAAATAAAAGAAGCACAACCGCTTTTTTATGTTCCGCTGATTAAGACAGCACTCTGTGTTGAAGTACGTGATGGCATACTGTATGTATTCCTACCGCCGCTTAAATACATGGAACATTATCTGGACTTGCTTACATCTATTGAGCTTACAGCAGAGAAACTCCAGATACCAATTCGTATCGAAGGTTATGAACCACCAAGAGACAACCGCATTGAGCGCTTGGTTGTTTCACCGGATCCCGGAGTTATTGAAGTAAACATTCATCCGGCAAAAGACTGGAAGGAGTTATCATACAATCTGGAAGTACTGTACCAGGAAGCGTTTAAATCACGACTTGGTACTGAAAAATTTATGCTCGATGGTAAGCACACGGGTACCGGTGGCGGTAACCACATTACCATTGGCGGGGCAACGCCAAATGACAGTCCGCTCTTACGCAGACCCGATCTGTTACGAAGTATTATTACCTTCTGGCAGCACCATCCGGGTTTATCCTATTTATTCTCCGGTGCATTCATCGGCCCTACCAGCCAGGCACCGCGCTTTGATGAAGGTCGGGATGAAAAATTATATGAAATGGAAATTGCCTTTGCTCAAATTCCAAATCATGATCAGGTACCTTTCTGGATTGTCGATCGTTTGTTCAGACACTTACTTACCGATATCACGGGCAATACACACCGTGCTGAATTATGTATCGATAAATTATACTCACCGGATTCATCCAGCGGTCGCTTGGGCATCCTTGAGTTCCGGGCATTTGATATGCCTCCGCATAAAGAGATGAGCATGGTGCAGATGTTATTGATCCGTACGTTGATTGCATGGTTCTGGAAGACACCGTATAAAAAAGATCTGGTGCCATGGGGCACAGAACTGCATGATAAATTCATGCTGCCGCATTTTGTTGAACAGGATATGAAAGACATTGTGCGTGACCTGAATGATGCAGGCTATCCGTTCCAGATGAGCTGGCTGGCGCCGTTCTTTGAGTTCCGCTTCCCACATTACGGAACTGTTCATATCAGAGACGTAGAGATTCAGGTACGCATGGGCATTGAGCCATGGCATGTATTGGGCGAAGAGATGACCAGCTCCGGTACATCACGCTATGTAGATTCTTCGCTGGAGCGACTGCAGGTAAAACTGAAAAACATGAATGACTCACGCTATGTACTTGCTTGTAATGGTTTCAAAGTTCCTCTTAAACCAACACCGGTAAAAGGTGAATTTGTATGCGGTATCCGCTACAGAGCCTGGCAACCGCCATCGGCACTGCACCCTACCATTGGTATTGATACACCGTTGGTATTCGATCTTATTGATACATGGAATGGCCGCTCTGTTGGTGGATGTACCTATCACATTGCACACCCGGGCGGAAGAAATTATGACACCTTCCCGATTAATAGTTACGAGGCTGAATCGCGCCGTGTATCACGTTTTTGGGATAACGGACATACGCAGGACCCGGTACCGGTACCGGCCTATGTCAGCACAACTCCTATTGGTCGTTACATGGTTGAGATCAATCCGAATTTACGAAACTTCGAACTGACTACCATTGAAACAAACAAAGCCTATCCAAACACATTAGACATGCGCCAGTGCTGGAAAGCAAAAAATAGAAATAGATAATTTATCAATTCAATCAAATGAAAAAGTCCCACCCAGTTGGGCGGGACTTTTTCATTTGATTATATTTTAATCAATTGTTTACGTTTACTTCTGCTTTCATGTATTGCATAATCAAGCCAGCCGTTTTTTCTGATACACCGGTCTCACCTATTCTGGCTGAAACTTCCTGGTATCCCTGCATCATTGCCTTGCGATAAACCGTTTCAGGTAACAGATGCTCTAACTCCAGACGAATATTTTCAATTGTACAATCGCCTTGTATCAATTCTTTCACAACCGGTTTATCTACAATCAAATTCACCAGGGAAATATATTTAACACTCAATACTGCTTTGGCAATGCGATACGATATTCCATTCAATCTGTAACAAACAACCTGCGGCACATTGAATAAACAGGTTTCAAGCGTAGCGGTACCAGACGCCACTACAGCTGCACGTGCATGCAGCAACAGATCGTATGTTTCATCGGTTACGATCTTAACATTATTCCTTTTATATTTTTCATAAATAGCAGAATCTAAATTAGAAACTGCAGCAATTACAAACTGTACATTTGGAAAATCAAATGCTACTTCTACCATACGCTCCAGCAGCATGGTAACCTCCTGGTATCTGCTACCTGGAAGAATCGCTACTAATTTTTTCTCGGCATTCAGCTGATGCTTTTGAATAAAATTCGCATTGGGCGTAAAGTTGGAAATGGCATCACGCAAGGGATTTCCAACATAATCTACTTTGTAATCATATGTTTCAAAAAAATCCTTTTCAAAAGGAAGTATCACAAACATATGATCAACCAGCTTTTTAATTTTTATCGCACGCTTGGTATTCCATGCCCATACTTTAGGCGAGATATAATAAAAAACCTTTATATTATTTTCCTTGGCAAAAGCTGCGATCTTCATATTGAAGCCTGAAAAATCAACTAGTATCATTGCGTCCGGTTTGTGGGCTAGAATATCTTCTTTGGTATTGCTCAATACTTTTAAAATCGTAAAGAGATTAAAGAATACTTCAGCAAAACCCATAAAAGCAATGTCTTTGTAATGCGCATACAATTTCATGCCAGCATCTTTTGACAGGTCGCCACCAACACCCCTGATTTTAGAATCGGGATCAGCATACTTTAATGCCTTAATTAAATTCGAAGCGTGTAAATCGCCCGAACGCTCGCCGCAGATTAAATAATACTTCATGATTTTAATTCCTTTCGTTTAAACGAGCTTTTATGTTCACTATTCGCCAAAATATTCAACAAAATTCCGGGGCGTTTCATACAATTTGATACTATGAAGTTTCCCTCTTCCATTAGAAATACGGCTTATATGCGGTTCTAAAATTTTCCAGAATTCCATAGCCAGAACTTCTGTACTCGCCATTTTACCAATCATAAAATCCACATCCAGATTCAGGTTTTTATGATCAACCTTATCTGTGATCTTTTCCCTGATCAAAATACTTAGTTTCTTTAAATCAATTACAAATCCAGTATCAGGGTCCGGTTCTCCTTTTACGGTAACAATCAGATCAAAGTTATGCCCATGCCAATTTGCATTCGCACAGGGCCCAAAAACCTCATTATTTTTCTCTTCAGACCAATTAGGATTATATAATTTGTGAGCAGCATTGAAGTGCTCTTGTCTCGAAACATAAATAATCATAATGCAGTAATTTATTCAGCAAAGGTAATAATTGCAGCGCTAAAAAATCAGATATTTTTAGCATTTGACTGCAGTAGCAAATACAAAAAAAACGGTACGCCAAACAATGACATTAGTATGCCTGCAGGAATTCCCTGCGGTGGAAAAACAACAGCAGATAAAATTTCACAGGTCATTAAAAAAATTCCCGAAAAATAACACAACCACAATATAAAACTCTTGGTCAGTTCATATTTGTAAAGCATCCGGATCATATGCGGTACAATCAAGCCTAAAAAGCCTATCGGGCCTGCCATACTCACAGCTGTACCAGTAAGCAGAGAAGAAATCAGTACCAATATAATCCTATATCGTTGCACAGGAACACCTAACCTATTCGCATTCTCTTCTCCCAGTTCCAGTATCTGAAACGGACTAAAAAGCAGGTAACTGAGCGTGATCAACGGCAGTATGATGAGTATACTATTGAATACTTTCGACCAGTTTGCCGTTTGAAACGATCCGAAAGTCCAGAATATAATGTTCTTCCAGGATTGGTCTTCACCTGAAATATATAAGAGCAGCGATAATCCAGCAATCGCCAGACTTGAAATGGAAATGCCCACCAATATCATCCGGTAAGGAATAATCCTGCCTTTAACTGTAGCTAAGAAAATAGATAAGACATTCGTGCCGAATGCTCCGACAAAAGTTAAGACCAGCAATAATGTTATGCTTGCATAATCTGGTGCCAGCCAGATATAAAAAATAGCAGCAAATAGCGAAGCCCCTGCTGAGCTTCCTAATACATATGGATCAGCTAAAGGATTCCGCACAAGTACCTGCATTAAATAGCCGGATAAGCCTAATGCTGCACCAGTAAAGAAAGCCAGCAGAATTCTCGGCAAACGAATCTGAAACCAGATCATCTGTTGAGCAGAATCTGAATCTGTTTCTATAATCGCCGTTATCAGTTGCGGAAGATCTGACATATCTCTAACTGTTCCTATCACAAGGAGAATCATAAAAAACAATACTGCGGCTACACACCCAACAAGGTTTCTCATTTATGCAGAATAGATTTAATCGACTGATATAACTGCGGCAACCGTATGCCTGGCCTGCTTAGCACAGAGTCTCCAATGTAAAACAGTTTCTGTGCTTTGTATGCTTTCGTTTTTTTAAGAACCGGATACGCTTCAAAAAACAATGTTTGTTGTTCAGCAGAACTGAATATATATATATCCGGATTCGACTTTAATACATACTCTACATCTACGACAGGATACGGACTATCAGTATCGTAAATAAAATTCTTACCGCCAGCCTGTACAATCAAATCAGACACATATGTTTTCTTTCCAAACACATATATGGGCGATACTGATGTTACGACAATACAAGTCTGAACAGCATTCGATGCAGATACGATTGTATCGGCAGGCACAAGCCACTGATCAAACCATGCATTCATTTTCACGGTATCTCCCTGCGTTATTTGTACTAGCTTTCGTGTACTTGATTCAATTTCAGTAATCAGATCAAACTTCAATACCACAACTGAAATGTTTAGTCTCTCAAGTTTTTCAAGTTCCTGTATGGAAATCATCCCCTTTTTCGCAAAAACAACATCCGGCTTTAAACGTACGACAGCTTCAATATCCAGCGGATACGTATTTAATGCAGGCAATTTCTTTACAGATTCGGGATAATCACACCAAACAGAGCGCCCTACAATTCTGTTGGTGTCAGTAAAAGCATAAAGAAGCTCTGTGATGGATGGCGTTAAACTGACAATTCTATGCGGACTGCTGGGAATTACAACATTACGTCCAGCATCATCTACAAAAGTATATGAAGCCGTATCTGGATTATTTTCAATCACAACAGTCTTTTCTTTGCACGCAGTAAAGAGTAAACTAAAAACAAGGAACAAGTACAAAGAATATCTCATTGGTTCTGGAAATTATTAGTAAATTTAAGGCAAATATTGAATATAATCACAAGTCTTATGTTAGTAGTTACCGGTGCTGCTGGTTTTATCGGAAGTTGTCTGATTCAGCGTTTGAATGAATTAAACTTTAACTTAATAGTTGCTGTTGATCATTTTGACAATCCTGAAAAGAAAAAGAATCTTGAAGGTAAAAAGATTCAGGAATTTGTAAACAGAGATAACTTTTTTGAATGGCTGGATAAAAACAACACGCACGTTGAATTTATTTTCCATATCGGTGCAAGAACAGATACTACTGAATTCAACAAAGCAATCTTTGATGAGCTGAACGTTGATTATTCTCAAAAAATCTGGAAGGCGTGTATCGATTTCCAGATTCCTTTGGTGTATGCTTCTTCAGCTGCAACCTATGGGAATGGTGAGTTTGGCTATGATGATAACGAACAGACGATCCCTCAATTAAAACCGTTGAATCCTTACGGAGATTCAAAAAATGATTTTGATATCTGGGCATTGAAACAGGAAAAGAAACCTTTCTTCTGGGCAGGTTTAAAATTCTTTAATGTTTATGGTCCGAATGAATATCATAAAGGCAGAATGGCTTCTGTGATTTTCCATGCCTATAACCAGATCAAAGCTACGGGTCAGATGAAACTGTTCAGGTCTCATAAAGCGGAGTTTACAGATGGCGGACAAATGCGCGACTTTGTTTATGTAAAGGATGTCTGTAATGTGATTGTCTTTTTGATGCACCATAGAAAGAACAGTGGTATCTATAACTTGGGTAGCGGCAAAGCACGTACATTCCTTGATTTGGCAAAGAATACGTTTAAAAATATGCATGTCCAGGAAGATATATCATTCATTGATACCCCAATAGATATCCGCGATAAGTATCAGTACTTTACTGAAGCCAATATGTCTAAACTAAAAGGCATTGGTTATAAAGACGAATTTCATACACTTGAAAAAGGCATAGAAGATTACGTGACGAATTATTTAATTCCCGGAAAATACTGGTAGTAGTAGAGGGCGTATGCAATGCGTCCTACCTCATTTATGAAATTAGAATTTCTTTATAAAATCAACGAATTCAACGAACATGCAGTCCGGCTTTCGGATTTCAATTCACAGCAAGCTAACTTATTCCGGGATGCGTTAACGGATGTGGTTATCAACCAACAAAAAAGCTTAGACGTTCACACCCTCGAGTTTGTTGAATCTGTTAATTGCTTGCTTACTCTACGCATTTCTAGCGAAGATATAGGTATTGAAGAAGTAGAAGGTAAACATTTTTATTGCGACCTCACACTTGAGGGCTATAATAATATGCATAAGTTGCTGACTCCTTTTTGCATCAAGGAATCTAAAGGATATCAATGGCTTTATGATATAGATACACCAATCGATTTGCTTTTTTCTGCGGGAGGGTACTAACAAAAAAATGCTTCGAGGATTCGAAGCATTTACGGTCAATTTTATAATCTGAGGTAGTGTAATTATTGTTTGTAAACAACAGGTATTTCATTCAGTTGTCCTTGAGATATTTTAATATTTTTTATGGTACCATCAGTCATTACCACAGATAATGCCATTTCAAAAGTTCCTGATACTACTTTATTATTTTCGTCAATTTTACCCAACAATACATATCCTGTTGACGGTTTTCCGATAAGGCTGGTTGAAGGGTCTTCGTAGCGAATGAACGCTGCTCGGCTTTGTTGAGATAAATCTATTTTAGATTCCAAAACCGGATTCATAAAAGTGAATTTTACAAATCTGTCGTTGCTAAATGATAACTGAAACTCACCGCCGGTTATTTTTCTGTAACTCGCAGTTACCCCTTCAATTACAAAAGGTTTATCATTAATATAATACGTGAAAGTGCCCTTCTTATTAACCGTAGGGTTATTGGCAATAAATGAACTTGAAGATAAAAATACACTTAATAGTATTCCGAGAGCAACAAAATTCTTTACCATTTAAATTCCCGTTTAAAGATATAACCTGATTGACTATACGAATATAATAAAAATAAGTTTAATTATGACAATAGTAACAA